>JAXDQG010000536.1:0-9016 GCA_034667945.1 Acidimicrobiia bacterium
CGACGCGGTGCTGCCGACATTGTGGGACGGCAAGCTCGACCCGGACATGCTGCGGGAGATCAGGGCGATGAAGGCCCGATCCGAGGAGCTGCGGGCCCACGAGCTCAAACGCGGACCGGGCGGCATCCGAGACGTCGAGTTCGCAGTGCAGTTGCTGCAGCTGGTGCACGGGCGGTCGGACAGCTCGGTGCGCTCGCGCAACACCATGGAGGCCATCGACCAGCTCGCCCGGGGCGGCTACCTGGATTCGGCCGACGCCGAGCACCTCTCGATGGCCTACCGCTATCTCCGCATGGTCGAGCATCGCCTGCAGCTTCGGGACGAACAGCAGATCTACGCGCTGCCCGACCAGGAGGCGGCCCGCACCCGCCTGGCCCGCGTGCTCGGATACCGGGACCGCCCCGACGCATCGGCCCTGGCGCAGTTCGAGCAGACCCACAGGCGGCACCTCGCCTCCGTGCGGGCCATGCACGAACGCCTCTTCTTCCGACCCCTGCTGGACGCCCTGGCCAGCCACGGTCCGGTGCCGGCCGATGTGGGTGAGCAGCTGGCCGCGCTGGGCTACCGGGACAGCGACGCCACCAGGGCCGCGGTGGCCGAGCTGACCGCCGGCCTGAGTCGCAACGCCCGGCAGTTCCAGGCGCTCATGCCACTACTGCTGCAATGGTTCTCGGCGACCCCCAGCCCGGATCTCGGGCTGCTGCAACTGCGGACGGTCGCCGACGGGCCGGTGCGGGCGGGCGCGATCGTGGGTGTGCTGCGGGAGTCGGCCAGCGCAGGCGAGCGGCTGTGCCGCCTCCTGGGCTCGTCCAAGGTCGTCGGCCGGGCACTGCGACGTCATCCGGAGGCCGTCGCCGACCTGGCCGACGACGAACTGCTGTCCACGCCGAAGAGCTACGAGCAGCTGGTAACGGAAGCCGAAGAGACCCTGAGTTGGCGAGCCGATTCTCCCGAGCGGCGAGCCGAGGGCGTGCGACGGTTCGTCCGGCGGGAAGAGCTGCGCATCGCCAGCCGGGACCTGTTGGGCTTCCTGCCGGTCGAGAGCGTCGGCGCCGAGCTGTCGGATCTGGCCGAGGCCACGCTGGAGCAGGTCCTCGCCTCGCTCGCCCCCCGGTTTCCCTTCGCCATCATCGGCATGGGCAAGCTCGGTGGACGAGAGCTCTCCTACGCCTCCGATCTCGACATCCTCTTCGTCCACGAGGGCGATCCCGGCGCTGCCGAGCGGATCGCCGAAGCCGTGATCAGGGAAATCGGCGCACAGACTGCCGAAGGCCGGGCATGGGAGATCGATGCCCGCCTGCGGCCGGAGGGACGGTCCGGGGCGCTTGCGTTGACCCTCGAGGGCTACCGCTCATACTGGCGGGGCCGAGCCCAGCTATGGGAACGCCAGGCGTTGCTGCGGGCGAGACCCGTGGCCGGCGATGCGGACCTCGGTCGACGGTTCGACGAGTGGCGCACGGGTGTGGCCTACAGCTCGCCGCTCACCGGCGACGAAGCCCGCGAGATCCGCCGGATCAAGGCCCGCGTTGAAGCCGAGCGGATCCGGCCACCCGACGACCGCGAGTTCCATTTGAAGCTCGGTCCAGGGTCGTTGGCCGACGTCGAGTGGACGGTGCAGTTCCTGCAGCTGCAGGCGGGTGCCGACGAACCACTGCTACGCACGGCGTCCACCATGGCCGGCCTCGAGGCGTTGGCCGAGACCGGACATCTCGACGGCGAGGACGCCGAGCGGCTGCGGGCCAGCTATCGCTTCTGTGAGCGGGCCCGCAACGCCCGTTACCTCCACGTCGGGACGCGGGCCGATTCGCTGCCCCGGCAAGCCACGGAGGCCATCCACCTGGCTCGCATGCTCGGCTTCGAGGAGCGGCCCGAGACCATGTTGCGCGAGACGTATCGCCAGGTGACCCGACGGGCCAGGGCGGTGGTCGAACGGCGGTTCTACGGTCAGTCGTGAGGGCGGGCTCGAAGCCGAGCACGCCTCCCCGCCCCACATCTACGCTCGGCGCCAATGAGCCAGCAACGGACATCGGGCGTCGTCGTCACGAGAAAGGTGGCGATCGCTGACCCACCCGAGACCAGCGAGGCCAACCCCATCCACGGTGCCGAGGGTGCCGCGGCTGCGGGCTATGCCGGCGCGCTGGTGGCCGGCATCCACACCTACGGCTGGACGTGCACCGCCATCTTGGAGACATTCGGAGACCGCTGGTTGGACGACGGTTGGGCCGACGTCTCCTATCGGCGGCCGGTGTACCCCGGCACGCTGCTCGAGACCACCGTGGCCTGCGAAGGCGAGGAGGCCGACGTCCGGACCGCACTGGCCGACGAGGGCACGGTCGTGCTGGACGGGCGGGCCGGGCTGGGCCGGGCGCCCTGGTTCGACCAACTGGAGCGACCCGAGCTGACCGTACCCGAGCCGCCCGTCCCGCCCGATGAGCTGGTCCGGATGCGACTGGCCGACGCTCCGGTCGGACGTGACTACCGGCCGATGGAGGTGGACGCCACCGTGGCGTTCGGACGGGCTTGGGCGGCCACCCGGCTGGAGGATCTCGATTCCCGCTGGCACGCGGGCGACCATCCTCGGCTGCATCCGTCGTTCCTGGCCGGCCGCATGACGCCGTTGTTCCGTCACAGCTATCGGTACGGCCCCGCCATCCACGTGCGGACCCAGATTCAGCATCTGGCGCCCGCGAGGGCTGGTCAGCGCTTGGTGGTCACCGCTCGTCTGCACGCCGCCTACGAACGGAAAGGCCATCACTACCACGAGAGCGACTGCTGGATCCTCGGTGAGGATGGCACTCCTCTGGCGGCCAAGCGGCACACGGGAATCTTCCAGCTCGGGGCGCGCGGATGAACGCCCTGGACCGCATGCGCGCCTGGTTCAAGCGGGAGGGCTCCGAGGTCCGGGATGCCTGGGAGGGGGCGCGCGACCGCGCCGATGCCGAGCTCTCCAGGAAAGAGGCCCAATTGAACGAGACCCCTGAGGAGGCGATGGAGCGCATCCAAGGGGAGATCCGCCAGGGTGAGGACTCCTTCGACGAGCTGCGAGGACGCATCTCGAGCAGTGGTGGCGGAGACGGGCAGCCCGAACCGGCTCGGGCTGAGCCGCCCATCGAACCGGAGAAGAAAGACTGAACCATGCCAGTCGAGTTGAACGCCTGCGTCGAGCTCCTCGATCGTTGGGTCGAGAAGGGCGACGGTGACCGACCGGCCGTTGTCTGCCAGAGCAGGACGCTCAGTTACGCCGACATGCTCGCCGAGACGCAGCGCGTGGCCGCCGGGCTGCGGGTGCTCGGTGTCCAGCCCGAGCAGCGGGTGGCTCTGGTGCTGCTCGATTCGGTGGAGTACGTGAGCGCCTTCCTCGGCGCCCTTCGTATCGGCGCCATCCCGGTGCCCATCAATCCCCTCCTACCGCTTCGGGATGTGGCGGTGATCGCCGCCGACGCACGCGCCCGGGTGGCACTGATCTCCTGCGAGAGAGTCGACGGCGACGGCATCCGCGAGCTGAAGGCGGCCGCGCCCGAGCTGAGCACCGTCATCTCCACCGGCACCGACTGGGACGACGCCTTCCCGGCGCTGGGCAGCGAGCTCGCCGCGGCGGCAACGCCCTACGCCTCCTGGGACGAGTCGCCCGGCTTCTGGCTGTGCACCTCCGGCTCGACGGGCCAGCCGAAGCTGGCGATGCACCGCCACATCGACCTTCTGTCGCCGGCGTACACCTACGCCCGCGAGGTACTCGATATCGGTCAGCCGGACATCTGCTACTCGGTGGGCCCGGCCTTCCACGCCTACGGGCTGGGAAACTCCATGAGCTTCCCGTTCTCGGTGGGCGCCCGGGCCGTGCTCGAACCGACTCGGCCGCCCACTCCCAAGCTGGTGGCCGAGCTCATGAGAGCCCACCGGCCGACGCTGTTCTTCTGCATCCCCACCTTCTACGCGGCCCTACTGGCTGCCGACCTGCCCGACGACACGTTTGCCTCGGTCCGACTGGCGGTCTCCGCGGCCGAGGCTCTCCCGCCTGAGACCTATCACCGTTTTCGTGAGCGCTTCGGCGTGCAGATCCTCGACGGCATCGGCTCCACCGAAGTGCCCCACATCTTCATCTCGAATCGGCCGGGTGACGGCGCCCGGGCGGGCACGTCGGGCATCCCGGTAGGCGGCTATGAGGTTCGCCTGGTCGACGACGCAGGTTCGGAGGTCGCAGCAGGTGAGGCGGGGCATCTGCTTGTCTCGGGCGACTCGATGGCAACCGGGTACTGGTGCCGCTCCGAGCAGAACCGGAAGAGCTTCCTGGGCGGTTGGATGCGGACCGGCGACATGTGCCAGCGCACCGAAGACGGGTTCTACGTCTACCTGGGCCGGTCCGACGACATGCTGCGGGTGGGGGGCGAGTGGGTGAGCCCCACCGAGGTCGAGGCGGTGTTGATCGAGCACCCGTCGGTGCTTGAAGCCGCCGTCGTCGGTGTGCGCGACGACTCTGGTGTGACGCGACCGGTGGCCTGGGTGGTGGCCGCGCCGGGAAGCCAGGCTCCTACTGCTGACGGCCTGGAAGAGCACTGCCGCGGCCGATTGGCCGGCTACAAGCGTCCGCGCCGCTACGAGTTCGTCGAGTCGCTACCGAAGACGGCCACGGGCAAGATCCAGCGGTTCCGGCTGCGCTGAGAGCCAAATGGGTCAGTGGACGCCGGCGGTGATGCCACTGCTCACCGGGACCGGCGTCTGACGTTCATACGCGTGGCGGAAGTCTTCGACCGTCGCCACCGCATCCACGCCACCACGCTCGTCGAGCAGCTCCCAGATCACACCGTTCACCGCGGTCATCGAAAGAAGCACGATGGTGCCTTCCGGGCCCCCCTGCTCGGAGTGGAGATGGTCGCCGTCGTTCGACGCGAAGGTCCCCGGAGGACGGATCTGGTCCAACTCCCAGCCATGTGTCGTGCGAGCCCAGGTTCGATGCTCGCCCTCGATCACCAGTGTCTTCGTCGGTCCGACATGGCGATGCGCTGGGCAACGGCAGCCGGGATCGAGTCGGAACAGCAAATCGACGGTCTGGCGCGCCTCATTGACTCCCAGCACCCAGAACGAGAGCCCGGGATATCCGGGGAACGGTCGCCACTCGATGTGTCGATCATCGAAGCGGTGGGCGGGACGTCTGCTAGCGCTCATCGAAGACCTCCTGACTGGCCAAGCCAGCGCACCCTCATTCAGCTCTGATTTGACGAAACGATCTCAGTTGACGGCACGATCTCAGTTGCCGGGACGATCTCATCGGCGGGGTGATCAAACGCCGGCAGCACATGGTGACCAAGCAGCTCGATTGTTTCCATGACCTTGGTATGCGGGATGTCGTAAGGATTCAAGAGGCACAGCAGCTGGTCGACACCGGCCTCTTCGTAGAGCTTCGCCCGTGCGATGACTTCGTCGGGGTCTCCGGCGATCACGCTGTTGTTGGCCATCATGCGGTCGAACGTCAGAGCCTGCTGCGCCCGCCCGGAGCGGCCGGCTACGCGCATACGGTCGGTGTACTCGTAGGTTCCCAGGCGGCCCGACCGGTCCTCCAGCCAGTCACTGAATGCCACGAAGTTCTCAATGGTCTTGAGGCCATACCACTCGTAGTTCGGCTGCGCGACGGCGTACGAATCCTCTTTGCTCGCCGCGCAATTCACCATCGTGAACGCTACGACGTGATCGTTCACGAATGCGCCCAGCGGTGTCTCACACCGGGAAATACCCGCGCGGTACTTGTCGATTCGCTCGGCGAGATTCTCCATCGACGTACCAATCGAGAAGGAGCACAGCCCCATGCCCAACTCGCCCATCAACTCATGGCCGTCGATGGAGCCTGTCGCCCCGAACATCGGCGGATGAGGCTTCTGCAGCGGCTTCGGCAACACGCGCCGGGGCGGCATCGACCAGTGCTTGCCGTCGAAGGCATACTCATCGTTCGTCCAGCACCCGACGATGTGCTGCACCGCCTCTTGCCACATCTCGCGGGTTTCATGCGGGTCTATGCCGAAGCCCTCGAGCTCCTGCCGCGTGGTCGAGCGGCCGGTGCCGAAGTAGACCCGGCCGTCGGAGAGCAGATCGAGCGTGGCGGCCGACTCCGCCGAGCGCACTGGATGGTTGTATGGCTTCGGCGCCAGCCGGACGCCATAACCGATGCGGATCTTCTTGGTCCGAGCGGCAATGGCACCGTACAGAACCTCGGGGTTGGAGCAGTGCGAGAACTCCTCGAGGAAGTGGTGCTCGACGCTCCACACGGCGTGAAAGCCAAGCTCGTCCGCCCGAATCACCTGCTCGAGCACCTGGTGGAAGGCATCTCGCTCGGTGCGGTCGGTCCACGGTCGAGCCACCGGGATCTCGTAAAAGATCGAGAACCTCATTCCCCTGTGCTCCCCCCTTCGTGCTCCGTGCACCCTAGGCGGTGCGCGAGGTCCCTTGAAGGCCAGTTTGCATCCACCCCCGATTCACGCCCGATCGTCGCGCGCGCAGGGTGCAGATTGCGTTCAGCTCGTCCCATCGGGGGGCGCCGCTTTCACCAGCGCGCCGGGAGCATCAAGGAGGGCCCATCCGCGCAGGTCTTATTCTGGGGCGCATCCGGAGCGAATTTGGTCCAGGTGAACGACGAGCGCCAGGCGAATCATTGGGATACGAGGTCTTGCAAGCTCGTCAGGGGAGCGCGCTGAAACTGCGGTCAGTTTCCGTATTTGCGCAAGTCTCGTCTCAGATCAATGACCTACTTCGGCACGAACTATTTGCCCCCAATCAGCGCTAACCGCCCTGCGCATATCATTCATACAGCATTCCCAAGCAATCACGCGGTTGATAACCCTGGCCACTTCGCAGGCACACCCTGGCTGCACTGTGGAATAGGTAACTGAGTAGGCGTCGTGCAATGATGAGGTCGCAACTGCCGGGGGAGACGGCAGGCAAACATGAGGGGATAAACCGGTGCAACGAAAGCGCAGCCTGGCTGCCGTGGGAGGCCTGGTCGGCCTGGGCCTGCTAGCGGCTGCCTGCGGAAGCAGCGATAGCGGTAAAGCAAGCAGCTCCACCACGAGTGCAGGTGCCGGCTCGGCGGTGGCAACGTCAACAACCGTCGCCGCCGGCAGCACCACATCGACGACCGCGGGACCGGAACCGACCTCGCTCGGCGACTGGGAAGCGTTGTGGGCCAAGGAACGTGATGCCATTGTCAAGCGCATCAAGGAAAACAAGTGGGGCAAGTCCGCTGACGGCAAGACGCTGACCGGCCCCGAGGGCTGGACGGTCGACCTCAGCAAGTGCCCGGCGAACTGGTCAGACACCGAGGGCGTCACCGATTCGACGATAAAGATCGGTTCGTCTCTTTCGCTGTCCGGCACCTATGCCGATTACGGCAACTTCGGCCGTGGCATCGATTGGCTGTTCAACTACTACAACGATCAAGGCTTCTTCAAAGACGCCAGCGGAAAGACTCGCAAGATCGCCTTCACCATGAAGGACGACGGCTACGACACCGCGCGGGCAATTCCGAATGTCGACGAACTGCTCGATTCCGAGAAGGCATTCGCCGTGTGGACCTTGGGTTCACCATCGACGCTGAAGACCTACGACAAGATCAACCAGCGGTGCGTTCCGCATCCGTTGGCCATGACCTATCACACTGCGTGGGGTGATCCGATCAACCATCCGTGGACGACCGGTGCTCCCTATCCGACGTACAGCACCGAGGCCATCCTGTGGGGTGCGTTCATCGAGCAGCACCTCAAGGAGTTTCCGACGGACCGCAAGGTGAAGGTCGCGTCGCTCGTGCAGAACAACGACTTCGGAAAGCTCTACGACGTCTCCTTCAAGGCCTATCTGGCGCAGTCGGCGACATTGAAGGATCGCATCGAGTACATCAACGAAACCATCGAGGCCGCCGCGCCCACGGTGAAGGACCCGATGACCACGCTGACCGCCAAGAATCCCGACATCTGGATCTCCATGTTGGGTGGCGCCCAGTGCACCCAGATCATCAGCGAGGCCGCCGAGAACGGCCTGAAAGGCAAGGCCAAGTACCTGTTCATGGGACAGGGCTGCGCCGGCGTCAGCATCATCGGTAAAGAGAAGCTGGGCGGCGACGGGTCCGCCGGTGACGGGTGGTGGCTGATCACCAACGGTCTCAAGGACCTGAAGGATCCGGCCTTCCAGGACGACCCCTACGTGAAGTGGGTCCGTGACGGCATGAAGGCCAAGGGCCTCGATCCGAACTCCTCCATCAGCCTGGGTGCAGGTGTGAACTACGGCTTCCCGGTGGTACAGGCACTGGCGATTGCGGGCCAACTCGACGGCGGTGTCACGCGCACCAACTTCCAACTGGCGTTGCGATCGATCGACATGACGCCGCCCATGCTGCTGAAAGGCATCCGCCTGCACATGAACGGCCTCAAGGACGCCTACCTCGTGGAGTCCGGCGTGTTCCAGAAATGGGACGCCGCCAAGCAGACCTACGTGAACCAGGGCGACATCATCAACCTCGACGGCAAGTCGAAGAACTGCGCTTGGGATGCAGGCGCCGGCGTATGCAAGTGACCCGCAGCTGAGCTGAAGCGGCGACGCCCCCGCTTGTGCCTCGCTGCCGAGTCGGTGACAGTGCCGACGGCGGCAGGCGCAAGCGGGCTGTTGCATTTTGCCCCAGCGTGGGCTCGGCGCAGCTCCCAGGAGGTGTTGGCCTGACGGCGTCGTCCGACGGACGCGACAGCCAGCCAGAGCGGCCGGGCCGGCGACGCCTCGAACGTGCCACAACGGCGTGGACCGCCGCCCGAACGACTTGCGGAAACTTTCACGGGCGAATAACTAAGGCAGTCAGGTCTGTATGCCGATGATGGAGTGAGCGGCTAGCCCGAGCCTCTTCGGGGTGAAGGGCCTCCTGCGCCCAGCGCGTCAACACCCCTTCGTCTGAATAGGTGAAGGAGGCCCGCCGCTTCCAATCCCCCTGCCCAGCCCCCCCACCGCAGGCGCCCGGTCCCACCGTCAGCGGCTGAGCCGGGCGCCT
>JAXDQG010000537.1:0-10823 GCA_034667945.1 Acidimicrobiia bacterium
CCCGCTCGAGGCGGATCTCGACGGTCTGCAGTTCGGCGAGGTCGACCAGGCCGAGCTCAAGCGCCTGTTCGACTTCCTCGAGTTCCGCACCCTCTACGACCGGCTGCAAGAGGCGCTCAACACCCTGCAGCAGGTCCCCGTCGCCCCGGTGGACGCCGAGCCGCTCGACCCACTGGTCACCATCATCGAGACGCCGGCGGACGCAGCGGCCCTGTTGCATTCGCTTGCCGCGGGCGGGCCCGAGCCGGTCAGCCTGGCCGGTGGCTGGGAGAGCGCCCGGGAGAAGCTGCCGCTCGAGGGCATTGCCCTGGTCACCGACCGCGAGCGTGGTGAAGTGGCCTGGATCGGCGCCGAGCTGCTCGATGTCGCCGAGGTCACCGCGGCCGTAGCTGCGCTGGTCGGGCCGGGCGGGCGGCCCGTGTCCGGTCATGGCCTGAAGGGGCTGATGCGGTCGTTGCTGGGACGCGGGATCGACGTGACCACGCTGGCGCTCGATACTCGCATCGCCGCCTACCTGCTCGACCCGGCGGAGTCCCGTTACCTCCTTGCCGAGTTGCTCCCGCGCTACACGCGCTTCGAATTGGCGACCGACGAGGCATCGGCCCGTGGTCAGCTCGACTTCGAGGGTACGGCCGGCCAGGCGATCGCCCACAAGGCGGCCGCGGAGGCACTGGCCGCCGCGCATCTGGCCGACGCCCTGACCGATGCGCTGGACGCTCAAGGTCTCAGCAAGCTCAACGCCGAGGTGGAAGTGCCCCTCGTGCGGGTGCTCGCCCACATGGAGCGCATGGGCGTACAAGTGGACCGCGCCGAGCTCGAGCGCCTCAACCGCGAGATGGCCACGGAAGCCAACACGCTCACCAAGCAGATCTGGGAAGCGGCCGGCCGCGAGTTCAACGTGAACTCCACGCTGCAGCTCCGCCAGGTGCTCTACGACGAGCTGGGCCTGGTGCCGCAGAAGAAGACCAAGACCGGCTACTCGACGGATGCCGCGTCGCTCGAGAAGCTGGCCGGTCAGCACGAGGTCATCGATCACCTGCTGCGCTACCGCGAGGTGGAGAAGCTGCGCTCCACCTACGGCGACGGGTTGTTGGGCGAGGTGGCCGACGACGGGCGCATTCACGCCACGTTCAACCAGACCGTGGCTCGCACGGGCCGCCTGTCGTCCGAAGAGCCGAATCTCCACAACATCCCCGTCCGTTCCGAGATGGGTCGGGCCTTCCGGCGCTGCTTCGTGGCCGCACCCGGCTACGAGCTGCTCATCGCCGACTACAACCAGATCGAGCTTCGCTGCATCGCCCACCTGGCCGACGACCCTGGCCTGGTGGAGGCGTTCACCGAACGGCGAGACATCCACAACGCCACCGCCTCCCGGGTCTTCGGGGTCGAGCCGTCGGCGGTGACCATCGAGCAGCGCTCAAAGGCCAAGATGGTCTCCTACGGGCTGGCCTACGGCATGGAGGCCTACGGCTTGGGGCAGCGTCTCAACATCCCCACCGATGAAGCGGTCCAGATCCTCGAGGCCTACTTCACGGCCTTCCCCGCAGTGCGCGACTACATGGATCGCACGGTGATCGAGGCGAGGAAGAAGGGTTACACCGAGACCCTCATGGGCCGGCGGCGCTACATCCCCGAGCTGACCTCGTCCAACTTCCGCATCCGCCAGGCGGGTGAACGACAGGCCATGAACGCCGGCATCCAGGGGCTGGCGGCCGACATCTTCAAGGTGTCGCTGGTCGATCTCGATCGGGCGCTGGAAGCACAGCGCGCCCGGAGTCGGGTCGTCTTGCAGGTCCACGACGAGGTGATTCTCGAGGTTCCGCCGGAAGAGCACAATCTGGCCGCCGAACTGGTGCCGCGCATCATGGCTGAGGCGTTCCCGCTCGACGTCCCGCTCGAGGTGAATCTCAGCTTCGGCCCTACGTGGGCGGCGGCCAAGGGTTGAGAAGCTGCGGAGAGGAAGGCGGCGCGGTGCGGGTACCCCGTCAGCCGCACTGGTTCGAGCCGGTTGCCGACCATCTCGGGGCGGCATACCTCCGTTACTCCTTCACGAAGGGGACCGAACAGGAGGTCGACTTCCTCGTCGACGCGCTCGGCTTGCAGCGGGGCATGACCGTGCTCGACGTGGGATGCGGCCCGGGCCGGCATGTCCATGCCATGGCCAGCCGGGGTCTCCGGGTGATCGGCGTCGACATCTCCTTCCGATTCCTGCAGGTTGGCGCGAGCTCCTCGGCGGAAGTCGGCCGCCCAAGCGTGTTCGCGCAGGCGGACGCCCGTGTACTACCGGTGGCGAGCAGTTCGGTCGATGCGGCGGTCTCGTTGTGCCAGGGCGCCTTCGGGCTCCTGGGCGGTCCTGGCTCGAAGCTTGACGAGGACGCCGTGGTGCTGGCCGAAATGGCTCGCGTGCTTCGGCCGGGTGGCCGCCTGGCGGTTTCGGCGTTCTCGGCCTATTTCCAGATGCGCTACATCGAGCAGACCGACACGTTCGACGCGGAGCGGGGCGTCAACCATGAGCACACCGAGGTGCGGGACGAGCAGGGACGAGCCGCCCCGGCCGAGTTGTGGACGTCGTGCTTCACCCCGCGTGAGCTGCGGATGCTGGCGTCGGGCGCCGGACTCACTGCCACGAAGGTGTGGGGTGTCACACCTGGGAACTACGGGGCCGGAAAACCAGATATCGACCAACCAGAGTTTTTGTTGGTCGCTGAACGACCCGCAGGAGCAGGGAGATCATCCGGAGCGAACTAGGTCACCACGCGAGGCGGTGGTAGCCTGGCAGGTGCCGCGGTACCGTGCCGCGGTCGCGCCCTGGCTATGAGCCGACCACTTGGTCGAGTCCGGAGCATAACGGGCGTGTGGCTCTATTCTCCTACCCAAGACAGGCGTTCCATTTCGTGTCCGAGCAGCCCTTCGGAACCTTCACCGATGAAGGTCAGTACATCCCGCGGCAGGTAGTCGAGAACGACCTTGCCGGTCAGTCCCTGGACGACGCCTACACGGCCACCATGGTGGAGGTCGAAGACGGCCAGATTGTGGCCGGCACCGTCGTGAAAGTCGACCGTGACGAGGTGCTGCTCGACATCGGTTACAAGTCGGAAGGGGTCATCCCCTCCCGCGAACTGTCGATCCGCAACGACGTCGATCCGCACGAGGTCGTTTCCCTCGGTGACGGCATCGAGGCGCTCGTCCTCACCCGTGAAGACAAAGACGGCCGCCTGATCCTGTCCAAGAAGCGGGCCCAGTACGAGCGGGCCTGGGGCGAGATCGAGCGGGTCAAAGAGAGCGACGGCTACGTCAAGGGCCCAGTCATCGAAGTCGTCAAGGGTGGCCTCATCCTCGATATCGGTCTCCGTGGCTTCCTGCCGGCCTCACTCGTCGAGCTCCGCCGCGTGCGTGACCTGCAGCCCTACGTGGGCAAGGTGCTCGAGGCCAAGATCATCGAGCTCGACAAGAACCGCAACAACGTCGTGCTCTCCCGCAGGCTCTGGCTGGAAGAGACCCAGCGCGAGCAGCGCGAGGAGTTCCTGGCCAACCTCAAGCCCGGCGAGGTCCGCAAGGGCGTCGTGTCCTCCGTCGTCAACTTCGGCGCTTTCGTCGATCTGGGCGGTATGGACGGCCTCATCCACGTATCCGAGCTGTCGTGGAAGCACGTGGACCATCCCGGCTCGGTGGTCCAGGTGGGCGACGAGGTCGAGGTCCAGGTGCTCGAGGTCGACCTCGACCGTGACCGCATCTCCCTCTCGCTGAAGGCCACCCAGCAAGACCCCTGGCAGGAGTTCGCCTCCAACCACCGGGTCGGCGAGCTGGTGTACGGCCGGGTCACCAAGCTGGTGCCCTTCGGTGCGTTCGTCCAGGTGGGCGACGGCATCGAGGGACTCGTCCACATCAGCGAGATGTCCGCCCACCACGTCGACCTGCCGGAGCAGGTCGTCACGCCTGGCGAAGAGCTGTGGGTCAAGATCATCGACCTCGACCTGCAGCGTCGTCGCATCAGCCTGTCCATCAAGCAGGCTGCCGAGGGTGGCGTGGTCGCCGCCGAGTACCAGGAGGCCTTCGGGGCCCACATGTACGACGCCGAGGGCAACTACATCGGCCCGTCGTACGAGTACAACCCTGAAGAGCTCACCGAGGACCAGCAGGCGTGGGCCGAGTATTACGCCCAGCACCCCGAGATGGCTCCTGGCGAGGGTGGTTATCCCGAGGGTCCGATCCCGGCCGAGGGCGGCCAGGGCGAGCCCGTCACCGACGAGTTTCACTACGAGGACGAAGGCGAGCAGGCCTCGGCCGAGCAGCAGGCCCCGGCCGAGCAGTGATGCTGTCGGCTGGCGCAGATCGCCAGACGTGAACGCGAAGGGGCCGGCCTCGAGGGGCCGGCCCTGTTTCGCGTATCAGGCTGAAGGGCGCGCCGGTCGCCGGCGCTGATCAGGCGCGGGGCTTGGAGCGGCGCTCGAGCCGGATGAGGCCCATCCGCACCGCGAGCAGCACGGCTTCGGTGCGATCCCGCACGTTGAGCTTCTGATAGATGGAGGTCAGGTGGTTCTTGACCGTCTTCTGGCTGATCGTCAGGGTGCGGGACACCTCGACGGTTGACTTGCCGTTGGCGAAGAGTTGCAGCACCTCTTGCTCACGCTTGGTGAGCACCGGGTCTTGGATGTCGCGGCCACGGAAGTACTTGTCCATCTGCCCGACACGGTTGCCCGTGAGCCGGGCCTTGCCGTCCGCCCGGGCGAACATCGACTCGCCACGGGCCAGGGCCCGCACGGCATCGGTGATCTCGCGGGTCGACGCGCTCTTCACCAGGTACGCCATCGCACCGGCGGCCTTGGCGGCTTCGCGCGTCTGCTCGTCGTCGTGGGACGTGAGCACCATGACCCGGGCGTTGGGGCGCTGGGACAAGATGCGTCGGGTGGCCTCGAGGCCATCCAGATCGGGCATGCCGATGTCCATCACCACCACGTCGGGCCGGTGCTCAAGCGCGAGATCGACCGCGGAGCGGCCGTCCTCGGCCTCGGCGACCACGGTGAAACCCTGGTCCGACAGGCTAGCTCGCAGGCCCTCACGGATGAGCGGATGGTCGTCGGCCAACAGTAGGCGCAGCGACACGGGAACCTCCTCCAGAAACGTATCTGGCGGTGGTAACGACCAAAGGTCCTAGGACCTTGAGCGCCGAAAAGTAGGATCCCCCATCTTTAGGAGGACTCTCCCCCAGATAGGGGAAATCCGATCGCTGTCAGGTCCACCGGTGTGGGTTTTTCGTCGGGCGGGAGCGCCTCTTCGATGCCGGCCCGGAGGTCGGTCGGACGAGGCCGGATGGGCTAGCGTGCCGTGCTCGTGATCCTCCTGGCCCTCACCGGTGGCATCGGCTCCGGCAAGTCCACGGTGTCCTTGCTTCTCGCCGCCAACGGCGCGGTCATCGTCGACGCCGACGAGGTGGCCAAGCAGTTGCAGGCTCCGGGCGGAGCGGTGCTGGCCGCCATGGTCGAGCGGTGGGGGAGCGGCATCCTGCAACCGCACGGCACCCTCAATCGCCAGGCCGTGGCCGACATCGTCTTCAACGATGCCGATGAGCTGAGGGCCCTCAACAAGATGACGCACCCCGCCGTGAGGCGCGAGATGGCACGCCAGGCGCGTGAGCAGGCTGACACGGGCGCGGTGACGATCATGGACACGCCGCTACTGGTCGAGACCTTCGACAAGCAGCCGCCCTTCTCCGGCATCGTGGTGGTGGACGTCCCGCCAGAGGTCGCCGTCGAGCGGTTGATGCGCTATCGGGGCTTCTCTGACGTCGACGCCTGGGCCCGTATCTCGCAGCAGGCGGACCGGCAGGAACGGTTGGGCATCGCCGGCTTCGTCATCGACAACAGCGGCCCTCCGGAGGCGCTCGATGAGCAGGTCCTGCGCATGATGGCCTGGGCCCGGACGCTGCCCCACGTCGATCCGCCTCCGGCCCCGCGTGAGCGCGTCGCCGGCGACCAGCCTTCCGCCAACTGAGGTCCTGAACGCCGTCGGGCTCGGCCCGTAAAGTGTCACACCCCCTGGGTACGATCGGCTCCGTGCCTGCTTTCCAGGTCGTGTCGGAGTTCCAACCTGCTGGTGACCAGCCAAAGGCCATCGCGGCCCTGGCTGAAGGGGTCAAGCGCGGCGATCGTTTCCAGACGCTGCTCGGCATCACCGGGTCGGGCAAGTCCGCCACCATTGCGTGGACCATCGAGGCCGTCCAGAAGCCCACCCTGGTCCTGGCGCCCAACAAGTCGCTCGCAGCCCAGTTGGCCAACGAGTTCCGAGAGTTCTTCCCCAACAACCGGGTGGAGTACTTCGTCTCGTATTACGACTACTACCAGCCAGAGGCGTATCTGGCGTCCTCCGACACGTACATCGAGAAAGACGCCACCGTCAACGACGAGATAGACCGGCTGCGCCACTCGTCCACCTCGGCGCTGCTGACCCGGCCCGACACCATCGTCGTGGCCTCGGTGTCGGCCATCTACGGTTTGGGCTCGCCCGAGGAGTACCAGAAGAACTACCTCATCATGCAGGTGGGCGAAGACCGAGACCAGCGGGCCATCCTGTCCCAGCTGGTCGACATGCAGTACGAGCGCAACGACCTCAACCTGGTCCGGGGCAAGTTCCGGGTGCGGGGCGACACCATCGAGATCCACCCCGCGTACGACGAGACCATCGTGCGCATCGAGATGTTCGGCGACACCGTCGAGAACATCACCGTGGTAGATCCGGTCACTGGCGAGCGGGTGCAGAGCCTCACCGAGCTGGTGGTGTTTCCGGCCACTCACTACGTGGCCGGCGAAGAGCGGATGAAGAAGGCCATCGTCCGCGTCGAGAAGGAGCTGCAGGAGCGGCTTGCCGTCTTTGAGAGCCAGGGCAAGCTGCTGGAGGCTCAGCGGTTGCGCAGGCGCACCCAGTACGACCTCGAGATGATGCAAGAGGTCGGTTTCTGCTCCGGCATCGAGAACTACTCGGCCCCCATCGACGGTCGGGGCCCGGGCGAGCCGCCCCACACCCTGATCGACTTCTTCCCCAAGGACTTCCTGATGGTGGTGGACGAGTCTCACCAGACCGTCCCGCAGATCCATGGGCAGTACGAGGGCGACCGGTCCCGTAAGGACGCCCTCATCGAGCACGGCTTCCGTCTGCCGTCCGCAGCCGACAACCGGCCGCTGCGTTTCGAGGAGTGGCAGGACCGGGTCAACCAGGCCATCTTCCTGTCGGCCACCCCCAGCGAGTACGAGCTGCGGGTGTCGAGCCAGGTGGTGGAGCAGATCGTCCGCCCCACCGGCCTGGTCGATCCCGAGGTCCACGTGCGTCCCACCAAGGGGCAGATCGACAACCTGCTCGAGGCGATCAATACCGAGGTCGCTCGGGGCGGGCGTGTACTGGTCACCACCCTCACCAAGAAGATGGCCGAAGACCTCTCCGAATATTTGATCGAGCTCGGCATCCGCTGCCGCTACCTGCACTCCAACATCGACACCATCGAGCGCATCGAGATCCTTCGCGACCTCCGCCTCGGTGAGTTCGACGTGCTGGTGGGTATCAACCTGCTGCGCGAAGGGCTGGACCTGCCCGAGGTCACGCTCATGGCCATCCTCGACGCTGACAAGGAGGGCTTCCTCCGCAGCGAGACGTCGCTCATCCAGATGATCGGCCGAGCCGCCCGCAACGTCGAAGGCCAGGTCGTGA
The DNA here is from genome assembly GCA_034667945.1 of Acidimicrobiia bacterium. Taxonomy (GTDB): domain Bacteria; phylum Actinomycetota; class Acidimicrobiia; order Acidimicrobiales; family CAIXPF01; genus JAXDQG01. The sequence goes on from JAXDQG010000537.1 coordinate 7,699, forward strand.
TGTACGCCGACACCATGACCGACTCCATGCAGCGGGCCATCAACATCACCAACCAGCGCCGGCGGCGGCAGCAGGACTACAACGCCGAGCACGGCATCAACCCCACGACCATCCGCAAGGCCGTGACGGACATCCTCCAATACCTGCGGTCCGACGCCCGTCAGCCCCAGCCGGTACCGTCTCTCGGTCAGCTGTCCGGCCAGCGCGCGGCGCGTGGACGGGCGGCCACCATCGATGTCGAGATGGCTCCCACCGACCTCGAGCGCCTCATCCAAGCTCTCGAGGAAGAGATGCACCAGGCTGCTGCCGACCTCCGTTTCGAGTACGCGGCCCGCCTCCGTGACGAGATCAAGGAGTTGAAGCGTGAGCTTCGAGCTGTCGGCTAGCGGGACCCCAGGATCAGGGCAAAACATTCGGACACAGAACAACAGTTCGGTATTCTGACGCCGTGGCCGACAAGCTGGTGATCCGAGGCGCGCGCGAGCACAACCTGCGCAACATCTCGCTCGAGCTGCCTCGGGACCGCATGGTGGTCCTCACCGGGCTGTCGGGCTCGGGCAAGTCGTCGTTGGCCTTCGACACCATCTACGCCGAAGGGCAACGTCGCTACGTCGAGTCGCTGTCGGCCTACGCCCGGCAGTTCCTGGGCCAGATGGACAAGCCCGATGTCGACTTCATCGACGGTCTGTCGCCGGCCATCTCCATCGACCAGAAGACGGCGTCCCGTAACCCTCGGTCGACAGTCGGGACCATCACCGAGGTGTACGACTACCTGCGGCTGTTGTTCGCCCGCATCGGCATCCCGCACGATCCGGAGACCGGCGAGCGCCTCGTTCGCCAGACCCCCCAGCAGATCGTCGACAAGGTGCTCCGGCTGCCGGAGGGCAGCCGCCTGCAGGTGCTGGCCCCGGTCGTGCGGGGACGCAAGGGCACCTACGAGCAGCTGTTCGAAGACCTCAGTCGGCAGGGCTTCGCGAGGGTGATCGTCGATGGCGAGCTGCACGAGTTGGGCTCTCGGATCGATCTGGGTCGCTACGAGGTGCACACCATCAAGGTGGTGGTCGACCGGCTGGTGCTGCGGGAAGGCATCGACCGGCGCCTCACGGACTCGCTCGAGACCGCGTTGCGGCTGGCCGAGGGCGTGGCCGAGATCGAGCTGTTGCCGAAAGACGGCGAGCCCGAGACGCTGATCTTCTCGCAGCACCTGGCCCGGCCATCCGACGGCAAGTCGTTCGAAGAGCTGGCACCTCGCAACTTCTCGTTCAACTCGCCGTACGGCGCGTGCGAGCGCTGCGACGGTCTCGGCACCCGCTACGAGGTGGACCCGGAACTGATCATTCCCAACCCGGAGCTCTCGCTGGCCGAGGGGGCGATCGCTCCGTTCTCCGGAGCTCGGGCCCCGTTCTATGCCCGGCTGGTCGAGTCCGTGGCCGAGCAGCAGAAGATCTCGCTCGACAAGCCGTGGGAGAAGCTGACCGAGCGGCAGCGGAAGATCCTCCTGTACGGCCTCGCAGACGATGCCCGGGTCGAGGTGGTGTACAAGAACCGCTACGGCCGCAAGCGCGCCTACTCCGCTCGCTACGAGGGCGCGGTGCCGTTCTTGCAGCGTCGCTACAGCGAGGCAGAGTCAGACAGCCAGCGTGAGCAGATCGCCGGCTACATGCGCGAGGTCCACTGTCCGGCCTGCGGCGGCGCTCGGCTGAAGCCGCTGACCCTGGCGGTCACGGTCGAGGGTCACAACATCCACGAGCTGTGCGCGATGTCGATCGGTGACGCCCGCAACGTGCTGGCCAACCTGCAGCTGTCCGACCGAGATCTGCTCATCGCCGAGCGGGTGATCAAGGAGGTCAACTCCCGGCTGGCGTTCCTGTGCGATGTCGGGCTCGACTACCTCACCCTCGCCCGCTCGGCAGCCACGCTCGCGGGCGGCGAAGCCCAGCGCATCCGGCTGGCCAGCCAGATCGGTAGCGGGCTGGTGGGGGTGCTCTACGTGCTCGACGAGCCTTCCATCGGGCTCCATCAGCGCGACAACCATCGGCTCATCAGCACGCTGGAGCATCTGCGAGGGCTGGGCAACACGGTGCTGGTGGTGGAGCACGACGAAGACACCATCCGGGCGGCCGACTGGGTGGTGGACATCGGGCCGGGCGCCGGCGAGCACGGCGGCTCGGTCGTGTATTCGGGGGCGGTTCAGGGCCTGCTCACCCACCCGACTTCGCTGACTGGGCAGTACCTCAGCGGGCGGCGCTCCATCGAGGTGCCCGATCGGCGGCGGCCCGTGGGCGACAAGTGGCTCACCGTGCGGGGCGCACGGGAGAACAACCTCCGCAACATCGACGTGCGGTTCCCGCTCGGTGTGCTCACCGCGGTTACGGGCGTATCCGGCTCCGGGAAGTCCACGCTGGTCAACGAGATCCTGCTCAAGTCGTTGATGCAACGCATCTACCGCTCGAAGCATCCGCCCGGGCTGCACCGTTCCATCGATGGTCTGTCGAATCTGGACAAGGTCATCGCCATCGACCAGTCACCGATCGGGCGCACGCCCCGGTCGAACCCGGCCACCTACACCGGCGTGTTCGACCACGTCCGCAAGCTGTTCGCCCAGACCAACGAGGCCAAGGTCCGCGGCTACCTCCCCGGCCGGTTCTCCTTCAACGTGAAGGGCGGGCGCTGCGAGGCCTGCGCCGGCGACGGGACCATCAAGATCGAGATGCACTTCCTGCCCGACGTCTACGTCCCCTGCGAGGTCTGCAAGGGCGCCCGCTACAACCGCGACACCCTCGACATCGAGTTCAAGGGCAAGAACATCGCCGAGGTCCTGGACCTCTCCTGCGAGGAGGCCCTCGAGTTCTTCGCCAACCAGCCCGTGATCGCCCGGCACATGCAGACGATCGTGGACGTCGGCCTGGGCTACGTGCGGCTCGGGCAGCCGGCGCCGACGCTGTCGGGCGGCGAGGCCCAGCGGGTCAAGCTGGCCAGCGAGCTGTCGAAGCGCTCGACGGGCCACACGATCTACCTGCTCGACGAGCCCACCACCGGCCTGCACTTCGAGGACATCCGCAAGCTGCTCACCGTGCTCAGCCGCCTGGTGGACCAGGGCAACACGGTGCTGGTGATCGAGCACA
>JAXDQG010000538.1:0-3951 GCA_034667945.1 Acidimicrobiia bacterium
CCGTGGTGGATCAGCCGCCCTATCGGCTGTCGCGGAGCCCAGGCAGCTACGACTGGGCCGGCCCCACCTACGGCCAGCACACCTTCGATGTGCTCCACGACATCTTGGGCTACGACGAGGACCGAATCGCCGACCTGGCCATCGCCGAAGCCCTCGAATAAGTCCGCACCCGAGCGGGCCAGCGTCACTCAATAACTGAGCTCCTGTGTGGCGAAATCGAGGGGTCCGAATGCCCAGTAGGGCATGAAGGGGCTCGGGTCAGCACTCCACGTCAAGCTCGCGACTTGATCCACCGTGCGCCGGCCGCTGAGGCCTCGCCAGAGCTCGAACGGGGTACCTGCGACGCGCACGAGATCACCGCCACCTCCGAGCTCCCACGAGTCCAGACCGGTGGCCGTCACGTGAATCGCCGGCACCGAACCTTCGTCCTGAGGTCGCCGAAGGACCCGCCCAAGGAGGTCGATGCTGGTTCTCAGGCCCAGCTCCACGACCTCATCGCTCGGCTCCGGCCGCTCGAGTGCGCCCCGAAGATCGTGCTCATGGATGGCGGCGTCCATGAATATGAGACGCCCGACGGTCTTGAACGCTCGTCCAATAGGCGGCAATTCTGCGGTGCGGAGCTGGGGCCCTGCTACCTGCCAGGCCTGCAGCATCGAGGCCATATCGGCCCCTCGCCACCGCATCACCTGCGCTGCAGTCCAGTCCTGCTCGGCATAGTGCGCCGTATTCACCGCCACGACGTCCTCAGCGAGGCCCACCAAGTGTGCGAGCACGTCGCTCACACTCCATGACGGACACGCGGCCACGGCTGCACCTGGGTCGGCATCGGACGCAGTGACCAGGTGTGAAATGCGCTCGCGAACTCGGTCGTACGCCTCGAAATATGGGTCGTCCACGCGTGGCCCCCTTGCTATGCCCCGACCCTACCGTGGACCGGGCAATGAGGGGCCCGCCGTTTCGGCCACCGCCCGTCAGCCCGCCGGATCGATGTTGTGGTTGAGGTGGAACAGGTTGCCCGGGTCGTACTTCTGCTTCAGCTCGACGAGGCGAGCCCAGTTCTGTCCGTAGGCGTGCCGCACCACTCCGGCGTCGTCTGCAGAGAGATTGTTCACGTAGACACGGTCGTCGGTGTAGGGACGAAGCGCCTCGAAGGTGGCCTGCGTCCAGGCGATGTTCGCGTCGGTGTCGGCCGGGTCGACCCATTGCGTGAGGATCACCGGGCTGAAGCCCGGGCCGCGGTGGGGGAAGGCGGTCGCCGAGGGATCGACCCTGCTGGTCGCCCCGTGATAACGGGCAATGACGATGCTGGTCATCGCCGAGGGACATCTCTGGAACGCCTCCACCATCACCGCCATGGCCTCGGTCGACAACTCACGGAGAAAGGCGGACTTCCAGTAATTGAGCGTCCCTTTGGGGAAGCCGGCGTCGAGCATGGTGTTCATCGCGGTGTACGGAATTCGGCCGGACAGATCGACTCCATGCGCGCCTATCTCACGTAGCCCTTTGACCTCGGCGGTGGCTCGTTGCTCGTCGGTCCCGCAGTGGCAGAACGGCGTGGCAATCAGCTTGCCGCCCGTCCCGTCCGGCGCGTGCACCAAGCCGATGAATGCGGTCAGCTCGTCGGGCGCATGCTCCACGACGCCTGCGTAGGAGTCGAGCACGTCGGACCACCCTGTCAGCGGCTGGGCGACGATGCCGCCCAAGACGGTACGCACCGGATGGGCTCGATATTCGAACGCGGTCACCACGCCGAAGTTGCCGCCCCCACCCCGGATTGCCCAGAAAAGATCGGGATTGTCGCGCTCGCTGGCCCTCACCACGTCACCTGTCGCCGTGACGACCTCGGCAGAGAGCAGATTGTCAATCGACATCCCGTGTTTGCCCATCAGCCAACCTTCGCCACCGCCGAGGGTCAGTCCGGCAATGCCTGTCGTCGACACCACTCCCCCGGTTGTGGCCAAGCCGTGCAGCGCCGTGGCCCGGTTGTAGTCGCGCCAGGTCACCCCGCCCTGGGCCCACACCGTCCGGGTGGATGGGTCGACCCGCACGCCCTTCATGGGCGCGAGGTCGATCATGACGCCGCCGTTGGTGACGGCCTTCCCGGCCACGTTGTGTCCGCCACCGCGTACCGAGATCTCGAGCTGGTCGTCCCGGCCCAGAATCACCGCATCGGCGACGTCGGCGACGGTGTGGCAACGAGCAATGAGCCCCGGTCGCTTGTCAATCAGCCCGTTGTGGACTCTGCGAGCCTCCTCGTAGCCGTCGTCGGACGGGCTCAACAACTGGCCGGCGAACGCCTCGCGCACGTCAAGGGGCACAGATACCGCGGTCCTCTGTGTCATGGATGTCCCTCCTCTGGATCTTGCGTGGCGCCGACTCCTGCGCTTCCGCTGCGATGGAGTTTCGAGGGTGCCCGTGTCACCGGCGTGCCGGCGCGGTGTCAGAGCTTCTGGCAAGCAAGCGACCGTGTGACCCAGAATCATCCGTGATGGACGCCCGACCGTTCGCCAACTACGGCGTGCTCGGACGGGTAGAGGTGACGACGCAATCCGGCACCGTTCAGTTGACACGGGCCCAACGCGCCCTGGTTGTCGCCTTGCTGCTCGAGCGGAACCGTCCGGTGCCCACCAGCCGGCTCGCGGACGCGGTGTGGGGTGACCAGCAGCCTTCAGATCCGAACGCGGCGCTCCGTTCGCAGATCGCCCGCCTGCGACGCGCCCTCGGGCCGATCGCTGACGACCTCGACACCGCCGATGGCGCCTACCGCCTCAGCGTCGACCCGGCACGCGTCGACATGCACCGCTTCGAGGACCTGCTCAACGCAGCCAAGGGCGCGCCGCCTCACGACGCACAGGCGCTGCTGCACGACGCGCTCGGCCTGTGGCGGGGCGACGCCCTGGAGGAGTTCGCCGACCGACCGTTCGCCCAGCCAGATGCCGTGCGACTGGACGAGCTCCGCCTCGAGGCCTGCGAGCAGCGAGGTCACCTCCTGCTGCTGGCCGGGCGCCCGGCCGAGGTCGTTCCGGTGCTCCAGGAACTGCTCGTCGCCCATCCCGAGCGGGAGCGGGCTCGGGAGCTGCTCATGGAAGCGCTCTATCGGACCGGCCGACACACCGACGCCCTTGGGGTGTACGAGCAGTGGCGTCGGCACCTCAGCGAAGACCGCGGGCTCGAGCCCTCCCCCGCCCTGCAGCAGCTCGAGGGGGACATCCTTCGGCACACGATCGCCGTGCCACAAACCTCGGCGGACCTCGAGTCCGGGCAGGCGCCAGCTGCCCCGCTGCCCAGGCCGGTGAGCAGCTTCGTCGGGCGCGAGCACGACCTGGAGGTCCTCAACCGGCTCCTGAGTGAGAGCCGGCTCATCACCCTGACGGGCCCTGGCGGGGTCGGGAAGACGCGCTTGGCCCTCGAGGCTGCAGGTCGGGTCGAGCCGACGTACCCGGGCGGGGTGGTCTTCTGCGATCTGCGGTCGATTCGCCGCAATGAGGGAGTGGCGAGCGCGTTGGCGGCGACGTTGAACTTCCGCGAGCGCGCCGGTCTGCGGATGGAAGACCAGTTGATCAGCGGGCTCGCCGATCGACGGACCCTCGTCGTGCTGGACAACTGCGAACACGTGGCGGCCGGCGCGACGTCGTTGGCCGAGCAGCTGACGCAGCGGACGCGCACGATCGACGTTTTGATCACGAGTCGGGAGCGACTGCATGCCGACGGCGAGCGAACGCTGGTGGTGGCGCCACTGGGCATCGAGGGTGACCGCCCGCCCGCCGTCGAGCTCTTCATACAACGCGCCAGCGCGGCGGGCGCTCCACCGCCCGAGAGCGCCGAAGAACTCGCCAACCTGCGAGAGCTGTGCCGACGTCTGGATGGGCTTCCCTTGGCCATCGAGCTGGCGGCAGCAAGAAGCGCCGCGCTCACGGTCACCGATCTCATGGACGGCTTGGCCCATCGCTT
>JAXDQG010000539.1:0-9934 GCA_034667945.1 Acidimicrobiia bacterium
CATCCTGGCGTGGAAGGCCGGCCGACCGGTCGCGCTGCCCGCCCCGCCCGAGGACATGCTGGTCAACATGCTCAGCGTCGCCATGGCCGAGCATGTGCCCGACGAATACGGCGACTTCACCGCCGCCCAGCTCGGCCAGACACAGTTCTTGCAGCACCAGCCCTTCGACGTCGCGGAGGGCTTCAAGGTGCTGGTCATCGGCGCCGGCGTCTCCGGTCTCTGCGCGGCCATCAACCTGCAGGCGCACGGGGTTCCCTTCGAGCTCGTCGAGCGCAACCCCACCGTCGGCGGTGTGTGGTGGGAGAACAAGTACCCGGGCGCAGGTGTTGACACGCCGAACCACCTGTACTCCTTCTCGTTCGCTCCTTACGACTGGGACATGTACTTCTGTCTCCGCGATCAGCTGCACGGCTACCTCGAGCATGTGTCGCGCCAGTTCGACATTCGGAAGTACATCTCGTTCAACACCTCGGTGACCCGCATCGAGTACCAGGAGGCCAGCCAGACCTGGTCCATCGAGACCCGTGACGGCGACGGCAACGTCGGGTTGCGGGAGGCCAATGTGGTCATCAGCGCGGCCGGGCTGTTCAACCCGCCGATCGAGCCCAACATCCCCGGTCTCGACACGTGGAACGGCGACAAATGGCACTCCGCCCGCTGGCCCGGGGACAAGTCGATCGAGGGCAAGCGGGTAGCCATCATTGGCAATGGCGCGAGCTGCATGCAGATCGCCCCCGAGATCCAGAACGATGTCGAGTCGCTGACCATCTACCAGCGGTCCAATCACTGGGCTGGCCCGTTCGAGCAATTCCGCAAGCCCGTTCCGGACGCGATCCGCTTCCTCTTCAATGAGGTTCCGCTGTATCGCGACTGGTACCGGGTGCGTCTCGGTTGGACCTTCAACGACCGCATACACGCGGCACTCCACAAGGATCCCAATTGGGAGCATCCCGACCGGTCGCTCAACGCCCACAACGACGCACACCGCAAGTACTTCACCCAGTACGTCATCAACGAGTTGGGTGACAAGGCCGACGAGCTGTTGCCCAAGGTGCTGCCGACCTATCCGCCCTTCGGCAAGCGGATGCTGATGGACAACGGCTGGTACCGCATGTTGCGCAACCCCAACGTCGAGCTGGTGGACGACCGCATCGAGCGCATCGAGGGCAACCAGGTCATCACGGACGACGGCAAGGCCCGAGAGGCCGATGTGCTGGTGTTGGCCACCGGATTCGACGTGCTCCGCATCCTCAACACCTACGAGACGATCGGTCGGTCCGGACGCTCGCTTCGTGAGGTCTGGGAGGACGACAATGCCGCGGCTTACCTCGGTACCGTCGTTCCCGATTTCCCGAACTTCTTCACGCTCTATGGCCCGAACCTGCAGCCGGGTCACGGCGGCAGCTTGATCTTCGTGGTCGAGATGCAGGTGCGCTACATCATGGACATGCTGGCGAAGATGGCGGCGCAGGGTTTCGGCGCGGTCGAGGTTCGCAAGGAAGTCCACGACCAGTACAACGCCAACGTGGCGGCCGAGCACGAGAACATGGTGTGGACGCACCCGGGCATGAGCACCTATTACCGCAACGATCGCGGTCGGATCACAATCAATTCTCCGTACCGCAACGTCGACTTCTTCGACATGACCCGCCAGGTCAATCTCGACGAGTACATCACCGAGCCGCAGCGCCAGGACGAGCTCGTCTCGGACTGAGAACACGGGCGGATAGGGCCTCCCGACGCCTCCGTGCCCAATCAAGACTCGGTCCCCGTCGCTCGGCCCTCTCCGACTGAGTGTGCCGGAAGCCGGCGGTGGGTCAGCACCCGCCGCCGGCTTCTTTCGTGTCGCGGTGACGGCCACGCTACGTTCACGCCGGGTGCGGCCCGGGCTGCTTCATCGAGCCGCGACTGCGAGGAACAGAGGCCAGGGGGACCAGCTGTGGATGTGTGGAACCGACTCGACGCGGCCCATCAATCAGTGTTGCGTGCGATACCCGAGGACTTCCTCGACCTGACCGACATCCCGGGCACTCGGGCTCGATTCGAGGAGATGTCCATCGTGCGGGCGCGCCATGCGCCGCCCCGGCCAGACGATCTGACCATGGAGGACCACTGGGCGCCCGGTCGGGACAGCTTCCCCGACGTGATGGTGCGGATCTACCGACCTGCCGGCCTGCCCAGCTCGGCACCCACGCTGTACTGGGTGCATGGTGGCGGCATGGTACTGGGCAACGTGACGCAGGATGACGACTACTGCATCGGGCTCGCCCATCGCCTCGGGATCCTCGTGGCCTCCGTTGAGTACCGCGTGGCGCCCGAGCATCCGTTCCCGGCCCCGGTCGAGGACTGCTACACCGGGCTGCTCTGGTTGGCGCGCAAGGCGGCAGACCTGGGCGTCGACCCGGATCGCATCGCCGTTGGCGGTGCCAGTGCCGGAGGCGGCCTGGCCGCTGGTCTCACCCTTCTGGCGCGCGACCGCGGCGAGATACCCGTGTGCTTCCAGTTTCTGGTCTTCCCGATGCTGGACGACCGCAACATCACCCGCAGCAGCCGCGAGATCGTCGATCCCCGACTGTGGAACCGCACCGCCAACGAGCTCGGCTGGAATGCGTACCTCGCCGGCCGGGCGGGAGCGGATGGCATCTCCCCCTATGCCGCACCGGCACGCGCCGGCGATCTGGCGGGCTTGCCCCCGACGTACATCAACGTGGGCGACCTGGACCTGTTCGTCGACGAAGACGTGGCCTACGCGGCCCGCCTGCTCGAGGCGGGGGTGCCCACCGAGCTGCACGTGTACCCCGGGGCGTTCCACGGGTCGAACAACATGGTCAGCCGCTCCGCCTTGTCACGGCGGTGGAAGGCAGACGAGCGGGCGGCGTTGGCTCGGGCCTTGCACGGTTCGGACCCCGACGTGTCGGCGGAGTAAGCCGAAGGACGACCAGCGGGCGGCACGCGAGGTGGGCCCGGGTCGCGAGGGGGCGTGATGGAACTCAAGGTCACTCATTTCGACGTGGACGGCGCCGGAGTCGCCACGCTGTGGTTGGATCGACCCGGTCGCGGCAACTCATGGACCGGCCGGATGCACGACGAGATCCGCTGGATCTGCTCGGTGCTCGACGCCGATCCGGCGGTTCGCGTGATCGTCTTGCGTGGCGCGGGCAATGCGTTCTGCGCGGGGGCGGACTTCAAGGCACTCGACCATTACGTCGAGGCCGACCATTACGACCCAGCGCTATCGGAGGAAGCTGCGAATCCCGGCTATGGCGTGCGTCCCGAGTTCGACGGCGACATGGTGTGGCAACTCGGCCTCAGCAAACCGATGATCGCGGCCGTCAACGGCGCGTGCGCCGGAATTGCGGTAGCGCTCGCGGCCTTTTGCGACCTGCGTTTCGCTGTGGAGGACGCCAAGATCACCACCGCGACCCCGAAGCTCGGTCTGCCGGCCGAGTACGGGCTTTCGTGGATCCTCCCGCGGCTCGTCGGCGTGACGCACAGCGCGGACATCCTGCTCACCGGTCGAGTGATCCTCGCTAAAGAGATGCGTGACTGGGGCTTCTTCAACGCCGTGCTTCCGCGGGAGCGCTTTGATGAGCATGTCGCCGGCTACGCCCGCCTCCTGGCCGCTGCATCGCCGGATTCAGTGACGACCGCGAAGCGGCAATTGTGGGGCGATCTGCTGCACGACGATCCCCGCGCCGCGGTCGAGCAATCGAAGTCCCTCATCAACGAGATGATGCAGCGGGCGGACTACGCCGAGGGCGTGGCCGCCATGCGGGAGAAGCGGCTGCCGCGGTTCACGCGCTGAGCACAGGTAGTGCCGGGCTCGCCGGGTCGAATTTCTTGGCTGGCACCAAGAAATTCGTTGTCAACACTAGACGGTCGTCGAAATTCGGCGCATGGTCCGTCGATTCGACGTCGATTCGACGGCCGACGCACCGAATTGTCGACGGACGGTATTTGTTCGACGTCGCTTAGAGCGTCCGGTTCAGCACTTAGCGTGTCAGCTCGGCGACGAAACGCCGGGGAGGTCTCAGTTACCGCCGCGCCCCACCAGTTCGGCAACGTCCGGCTGGTTGTGGAACCGCTCGGGGATCGGGATGCGGAAGATCCGAGCCGCGTTCAAGCCGAGAATCTTGGCCCGCTCGGCGTCGTTCAGCCCGCCCATCGTGCGCTCGATTGCCTGCGCCGAATAAGGCCAGGAACCCTCGTGGTGCGGGAAGTCGTTGGCCCACAGGAAGTTGTCCACCAACTCGTGGTCACGGGCCAGATCGAGCCCGGGCCTGTCCTCCTGGAAGGTGGAGAACCCCTGACGTCGGAAATACTCACTGGGCAGCAGTTCCAGCTTCGGACGAACCCACATGTGGTGCTTCAGGTACGCCTCGTCCATGGCCGTCATCATCCACGGCACCCACCCGATGCCGGCCTCGACGGCACCGAAGCGCAGCTTCGGATGCCGCTCAGCCACACCGGAGGCACAGATGTTGATCAGCGGCTCCATCGTGGGCGCCAGCGAGTGCACGGCGTAGTTGATGACCGCTCCACCATCGCTACGCGACGTCCGTGGATCACGGCCGGTCGATACGTGAAACGTGATGGGCAGATCGACATCTTCGATGCAATCCCACAACGGCTCGAACTCTCGGAGGTTGTAGTTGGGATCGTCCACGTTGGGCGGCCCGAACACCGGCTTGCACGGCAACGACAGACCCTTGAATCCGAGCGCGGCGCACCGCTGAATCTCGGCAATCGCCAGCTGGAGCGCGGCCGGCGCGATGCAGGCCATCGGGGCGAGCTGGTCGTTGAACTCGGAGAACTCCTCCCACGCCCATTCGTTGTACGCCCGGCACATCGCATGGCTGAAAGCCGCATCCGGTGTGGCCCAGATGGTGAGGCCCTTGTTGGGGAAGAGAATCTCGGCGTCGCACCCATCGAGCGCCAGATCGCGGATCCGGTCCTCGGGCGTCCGGCCCGATTCATTGCGGAGCCTCTCGTGACCCTCGAGTGGCTGGACCCAGTTGAGCTTGGCCTGTCGGAAGCCCTCGGTCTTCTGATGCTGTTCACCCCTGGCATCGACGACGATGCCGGGTAGCCGTTGGTGGAACTCGGCGGGCAGGCGATCGCTCAGAAACCCCTTCGGCTCCTGGACGTGGCCGTCAGCCGAGACCATGAAGAACTTCTCCGCAGCGTCCGGCCGGGCCGAGCGCGGCCAGTTCGCATTGCCGGGTGTCGCCATGCGCCAACGGTTGTTGACATCGGGTTCGGGGATCGTCGTCGTCATCCCAAGTAGACCTACCACCTGCTCGTGGCACTTCTCAATCAGCTGAACGGACCGATACCGCGAACTGCCCGATCAAACGGCGCCAATCGCCCCCTGAATCGATGAGCGTCTACGACTTGCCCAAGCGCTTACCTGGGTCCCGACCGGCCTCGAGTCCTCGTGGCTAGCGTGGGCCGGGCCGCGGGGGCGATGACGGCCATGCGACGCACGGCCGCCGGGACTGGGGGAATGAGCATGGCTGGTGCGTCGATCGCGACGGATACAACGGTGGGTTCGGCGCAGGCGGCGCGCTATCGCCGGCACGGCTGGTGGCGCGACCGGACGTATCTGGACGACTTCGCCGATGCCGTCGCCGCCAATCCGGACAAGGTCGCCATCGTGACGCACCGCAGCGACCAACCCGGCGCACCGGCGGTGCTCAGCTACCGCCAACTGGACCATTACGCGCAACGCTTCGCCGCAGCGCTGCTTGGTCTCGGCGTGCAACCCGGCCAGATCGTCTCCGTTCAGCTACCCAACGACTGGGCCTTCGCCGCGCTCACGCTGGCGTGTGGGCGCATCGGCGCGGTGATCAATCCCCTGGTACCGATCTTCCGCGAGCGGGAGATGGCCTTCGTCCTGGGACGCACCGAGTCGCCGGTGGTGATCGTTCCCGGGATGCTGCGCGGCTACGACCACGCCGCCATGTTGGACCGCGTGCTGGCCGAGCTCCCCATGTCGACCCGCGGCTTCGCCCTCGGCATCGACCACCCCCGCGGTCGGGTCGAGCCGTTCGGCCCGCAGTTCCTGGGACGCCGATGGGAAGACGAGACGCCGTCCGATCGACTGGCCGGGCGAGCGGTCGGACCCGACGACGTAGCCGAGCTGCAGTTCACCTCGGGGACGACGGGCGAGCCCAAAGGCGTCATGCACACCCCCAACACCATTCATGCAGGGACCCTGGCGTTCGCCAGGACGGCAGGGCTGACGCGGGCCGACAGCATCCTCATGGCCTCGACCCTCGCCCACCAGACCGGCTTCCTCATCGGCATCATCCTGCCGCTGGCCACGGGCATGAAGGTCGTCTACCAGGATGTCTGGGATCCCGAGGTGTTCTGCACGCTCGTCGATGACGAGGACATCACCTTCAGTGCCGGTGCGACCCCGTTCCTGAACGACATCGTGGCCGCGTGCCAGCGGCGGGGCCGCCGGCTGGCGTCCATGCGCAGCTTCGTGTGCGCCGGCGCCCCGATCCCCTCGCCCCTGGTGGAAGCGACCCGCTCCGGCGCCATCGACGAGCTGATCGCCGTGTGGGGAATGACAGAGAATGGCGCGGTCACCATGACGCGACCGGGCAGCCCGGTGGAGGTCGTCGCCGACTCCGACGGCATCCCGGTCGAATGGATGCAGGTGCGCGTGGTCGACGACAACGGCGAGGACGCGCCGGTGGGCCAGCCCGGCCGACTTCTCACGCGCGGCGCCAGCCAGACGATCGGCTACTTCAAGCGCCCGGACCTGTACAAGGCGCAGCTGAGTGCTGCGAATGACGATGAGGGCGACTGGTTCGACACCGGCGATCTCGCCCGGCGACGAGAGGACGGAGGGATCCGGATCGCTGGTCGCACCAAGGACCTCGTGATCCGCGGCGGCGAGAACGTGCCCGTCGTCGAGGTGGAGGCGGTGTTGTTCGGCCATCCGAAGGTTCGCGAAGTTGCGGTCATCGGCTATCCCGACGAGCGGCTGGGGGAACGAGCATGCGCCGTGGTCATCCCGGAAGGGGCCCCGCCCTCGCTCCCCGAGCTCACCGAATGGCTCGCCCAGGCCGGTATGGCGAAGCAGTTCTGGCCGGAGCGTCTGGAGCTGGTCGAGACGCTGCCCAAGACCCCTTCCGGAAAGGTGCAGAAGTTCCATCTGCGTGAGCAGTTCGCCAGCACTGACCACTGACCACAGCAATCCCATGGCGCGCTCAGGCCAGCGGAACCTCGACGCGCATGTGCGTTCCGCGGCTGGGCGCTGAGTGGACCTCCAACGTCCCGCCGGCATCACTCACGAGATCGCTCAGACCCTGCAGTCCGAAATGCCCGGTCTTGGTCGTCCGCTCGACGGACTCGGCATCGAAGCCCTCGCCGTCGTCGGTGACGTCCAGGGTTGCGACACCGTCGCTGGCCGAGACCTTGACGGACACGGTGCTGGCCCGGGCGTGCTTCAGCACGTTCCGCAGCGCTTCCTGAGCGCTCCGATACAGCAGGCCGGCGACTGGCTCGGACAGTTCCTCCTCGAGGCCCGACGCATCGAGCTCGGTGGCGATGTTGCGGCCCCTCGCCCGGGCGAGAAGGTCGGTCAGGGCCGTTTCGAGGCCCTCCTGATGCAGATTGGGCGGATAGATCTCGACGAGAAGGGAGCGGAGCGACTTGATGCTCCCCCGCACGTCGGTCGCGGCTCGATCGAGCAGCCCGGCAGACCCGGGTGAGACGTCGTCCGCTCGAGCGGCCCCGCTGAGCCCGAAGGCCACCCCGGCCAGATCCTGCACCACGCCGTCGTGTAGGTCGCTGGCAATCCGCCGGCGTTCGGAGTCAGATGCCTCGAGGGCTCGGCGCAGGAGGCCTTCCCGCTCGCGTTGGCGCTCACGCAGGCGCCGAGCCAGGGACCACGCCAGCGGCACCTGGACCAACTGCAGAGCGATCAGGGCACCGATCGAGGTCGGCGCGAAGCTGCGCCACACCCGTGAGCCCGAACGCGCCACGCGGTCATATCGGTAGTAAGCCTCGAACAGGTAGCGCTGATGACCCGTGGAATCGATCGGCAAATAGATCTCTAAGAGCTTCCCTGCTCCACGTTCATATTCATTCTCGGGCTTCGACAGATCGCTGACATCTGCTTCGATGAGCGATCCGTCGAGCGCTGCGATCTCCTCTTGGTCGAGCGGGAAGTGCAGCTTCTCCAACTTGGGCTCATCCGAATACACAATGATGCCGTCGCGGCTCCAGATCTTCACCCGCACGAGGGATGCATCTTCGTCCATCGCCTTCTGGACGATGTTGTGCACCTTTTGCCTCGCCGCTTCGTCGCCGGTAGCGAGCGGGTCTGTCAGGACCGGCTCGACCTGGCGCTGACCCAGCACGAGCGCGGACGTGCGGGCGTCCACGATGGCCTCCCGCTCGCCGATGCGCCGACTCGCCACGTTGGTGGCAAAACCCACGATGGCCACGGCGATCAGTCCCGCCAAGGTGAACTGGCCTACCTCCTTGGCAACCAGCCATCGCGCCGTGTTGTCGTCAGCGCCGCGCCCTCGGGACAGCCGACGGGTGGGACGACGCGCAGAACCGCCCTCGGACGCCGCCTGCGACAGAGCGGAAGCGGATGAGGAGCGCACCTCCACCTCTTCTGATCGTCGCCGGCGCCACCTGCTCGGGCGGCCCAAGAATGTCGGTGTGCGACTGGAAGAAATGGCCATAGAAGTGTTGGTGTCGACCGATGCGGCGGAGGGGCGGAGCGAAACGTTCAACCGCGCGTGTGACGGCGATTTCCAGAAGCGAATGGGATCGAGCCAGCCACCGGATGCGTCCGAGGACTTCCTTTTAGATCAACCGTGTAGTTCATGTACTGGGCTCGCAACACGCCTGCGAGTCGAAATTCCGGGTTTGATCAGTCGAACAGCTCTCGGACTTTCCCGTTGTTTCGGTCGCAACCGATATTGGCCGATGGTCCTAGCACGTGACGTTTGACGCCGGGGTCCTTGCCCGAAGGAGCCATTTTCCGACACAGCGTCCGCCAAAGACCGGACCTCAGTGCCAAATTCGCGTCGATGTCTCCCCATCCAACCACGACTGCGACTCGTAGTAAGCGCAGGACCCCGACCTTGGAGCCGAGTCATGCGGACATTGGCCGTTGCCATCACTGCGGTGCTCATCGGAGGGCTGTCCGCGACCGGCTGTGGCAACAGCTCGGGAGGTTCGACCGGAGCCGGTGCGGCCCCTGTACAACTTTCGGGCTCGGTGAACGACCATGGCACGCGAGACCTGACCAAGGACGGCGGCACGGTGAAGCTCACCCTGCAAGCGAACGACTTCTACTTCTCGCCCACGTTCATCAAGGTGACCCCGGGTGCCTCCGTGACGGTGGAGTTGAAGAACGAAGGCAAGACCGAGCACACGCTGACGATCCCCTCTTTGGGGATCGACCAGGACCTACCCGCCGGGCAGAGCGCCACCGTCCAGGTTCAGGTGCCGACCGCCGGCTCGCTCCAGTTCCACTGCAGACTCCACGAGTCAATGGGCATGCAGGGAGCCTTCGTCTCCGGCGCCGCCGTTACCGCGTCTACCAGGGCACCAACATCGAGCACTGTTCGAAGCGGTTACTGACGCGCCATACCTCGACGTCATTCGCCCTCACAGCTCAGCCGATAGGCGCGCCATTGCACAATCGTGCTAGCACCGAGAACCCGGCCCGATGCTTGAAATTTATGGCTCCGCCTGGCCGATAATCCGAAGAATGATACATGTCGCTCATCGAGTTATCGCACGTCGGACAGGCGCGGCATTCGGGGTCCACAAGAGAAGATTCGGCCAAAATTGACTGATGCGACTGGATCTGACGCGTTAAGTCCAAGCCACTACCCTACGCGAACGAGCAGGTCGTACTACCATCGTACAGTGGAAACTCCAGGTTAACTGGAGG
>JAXDQG010000540.1:0-3984 GCA_034667945.1 Acidimicrobiia bacterium
CATCCCGGACGTGCTCCGCCGATTGCATCTGCTCGGCCCGCATGACGCCGATCCGCCGATGACCGCACTGGAAGGAGGCGTGTCCTCCGACATCTGGCGCGTCGACCTCCCCACCGGCCCGGTCTGCGTCAAGCGCGCCCGTCCGCGCCTCAGGGTCGATGCCGTGTGGGAAGCCCCGACGCGACGCAGCGACTACGAGGCCGCCTACCTCCGGGAGGTCGCCCCCATCGCCCCGGGCCACGTCCCCCGACTCCTGGCCCATGACACCGACGAGCATGTCCTCGTGCTGAGCTGGCTCGACCCGGCAACCCACACGTTGTGGAGGACCGAGCTCCTCGAGGGCCGGGTCGATGCTCAAACAGCCGAAATGGTCGGTCGAATTCTGGTCGCCGTCCACGCCACAACCGCGGCCGACGCCACCATCCAGGACCGGTTCGACACCCTTGACCTGTTCGAGGCGCTCAGACTCGAGCCCTATCTGGACGCGACTGCGCGGGCGCACCCCGATCTCGCCGGCGCGCTCACCGCTCGACGAAACGACTACCTCACGCACCGCTCGGCACTCGTCCACGGTGACGTCAGCCCCAAGAACATCATGGTCGGACCCATCGGTCCCGTCCTTTTGGACGCGGAATGTGCCACGTTCGGCGACCCCGCCTTCGACCTGGCCTTCTGCCTCAACCACCTCCTGGTGAAGTGCGCGCACCGTCCGTCGTCCACGTCCGCCTACCTCGACGCCGTCGGGCGTATGGCGGCTGCCTACATCACCGGCGTGACGTGGGAGCCCGCGGAGGGGCTCGAGGCTCGGGTCGCCGCCCTGGTTCCGGCCCTGGCCTTGGCGCGCGTCGACGGCAAGAGCCCGGTCGACTACCTCGACGAGAGAGCACGAGGTCGTCTGCGCGAGATCGCTCGAGGGCTCGTGGCCGAGCCCCCATCGAAGCTCGGAGAGCTGGCCGCGGCCTGGAGCAGTGCTTGGAGCCGCGCGTGGCGCTGATCGTGGGGCAGATCGAAGCAGTCACCGGCCGACGGGTCTGGGACTCCCGTGGTCGCCCCACCATCGAGGTCGAGATCCGCTGCTCCGGCGGAGCGACCGGTCGGGCAATCGCCCCAGCGGGTGCCTCCCGTGGTCGAGCCGAGGCGGTCGATCTCCGGGACGGCGGCCCCAAGCTCGGCGGCCTGGGGGTGCAACGAGCGCTTGCCAACGTCGGGGCACTCGTCCAGCCGGCCCTGCGGGGCCTCGACATCTCGGACCAGGCGACCATTGATCAGCGGCTCCGCGAACTCGATCCGAGCCCCAACTTGGAGCGCTTGGGCGGCAATGTCGCGGTGGCCGCCTCTCTGGCCTGCGCATGGGCGGCGGCCGCTACCGTCCAGCGGCCGCTGTGGCGCTACCTCCTGGGTGAGACAGTCCCCGTCATTCCGCTGCCCGAGATCCAGATCTTCGGTGGCGGCGCTCACGCCTCCAGGCGGCTCGACCTGCAGGACCTCATGGTGGTGTGCCCCGGCGCCACCTCCTTCGACGAGGCGCTCGAGTGGACCGCCGAGATCTACCTGGCGGCAGGACGTCTCATGGCCGAGCGGGGCGCGCTCGCAGGCGTGGCCGACGAGGGCGGTTGGTGGCCGCACTTCGACTCCAACGAGGACGCTCTGGCGACCCTGACGCGGGCCATCGAGGCCACCGGACGACAGGCGGGGCAGGACGTTGCCATCGCGCTTGACGTGGCGGCCTCGGAGTTGGTCCGCGACGGGCACTACCACCTGGATCTCGACGGCGTGACGCTCGACAGCGAGGCCATGGGCGACCGCGTCCTCGACTGGTGCCGCCGCTTCCCGGTCATCTCGGTCGAGGACCCTCTCGGCGAGGATGATATGGAAGGTCTGAGTCGCTTCACCGCCGCGGCCAAGCAGCTGGGCGTCCAGGTCGTGGGCGACGACGCCTTGGTCACCTCGGCATCTCGGGTGAAGGCGGCGGCTGCCGGCGGCTGGGTCGACACCTTGCTGCTCAAGCCCAATCAGGCCGGCACCCTCACCGCGGCCGCCGAGGCGCTCGCCGCAGCCCGGGCCGCCGACTTCGGCTGCATCGCGTCGGCCCGCTCGGGCGAGACGGAGGACGTCTCGATCGTGCACCTGGCCGTGGGCTGGGGAATCGCCCAGCTCAAGGTCGGGTCGATCACTCGAGGCGAGCGCACCGCCAAGTGGAACGAAGTGCTGCGCATCGAGGACGCCACGGGTGCGGGATTGGCCCGGCCGTTCCCGTGAACCCGATTTTCGAATTCGACGTAGATATTGGGTGTGCCATATGGCACGCTGTTGCGGTCACTGGGAGCACCGGGGGTTGCCATGATCGACGGAACGGCCCGTGTCGGGGATTGGACCGAGGACTTCGAGCTGTTCGACCTGGGGTTCATGGCAGACCCGTACCCGGTCTACAGCGAGCTCCGGGGCCGCTGCCCGATGGCCCACACCGACCGCTGGGGCGGGGCCTGGATGCCCACCCGCTACGAGGACGTCGTGGCTATCGCCCATGACAGCGAGCATTTCTCTTCCGTCGAGGTGAACGTCACGCCCTTCGAAGGGGTCGACAAGCCACTGAAGTCGGCGCCGATCACCTCCGACCCGCCCGATCACACGTGGCATCGCCGTTTGATCCTGCCCTTCTTCTCGCCCCGAGCCGTCGAGGGCTACGAGCGTTACACCCGCGAGCTGTGCCGGAGCCTGGTGGATGAGCTGGTAGGCAAGGGGCACGGTGACGCGGCGGTCGACTACGCCCAGCAGATCCCGCCACGGGTGATCGCTGAGGTTCTCGGCATTCCGGTGGAGCGGACCGACGAGTTCGTCGAGTGGGTGCGATGGGTGCTCGAGCTCGGCGCGCTGTTCCCCGAAGAGCGGCAGGTCTACCGGCTGAAGATCCTCGAGTACTTCCGGGAGCTGCTCGAGGAGCGCAAGAAGAACCCTGGCGACGACATCATGTCGTACCTGCTCACGCAGACCCATGATGGCGAACCGCTCCGTGACGGCCTCATTCTCGGCACCTGCACGCTGTTGCTGGTGGCCGGGATCGACACGACGTGGTCGTCGATCGGCTCGGCGCTGCTGCATCTGGCGACGCATCCGGACCACCGGCGGCGACTGGTCGAACAGCCGGACCTCATGCCTAGCGGGGTCGAGGAACTGCTGCGGGCCTACTCCCCGGTGACCATGGCGCGGATCGTCACCAAGGAGGTCCAGATCAACGGCCGCCGCTTGCAGGTGGGCGATCGGGTGCTGCTCACCTTCCCGGCCGCCAACCGCGATCCGGAGATCTTCGAGGACGCGGAGGAGGTCCAGCTGGACCGGGCCTTCAACCGGCACGTTGCCTTCGGCGTCGGCATCCATCGGTGCGCAGGTTCCAACCTGGCCCGCATGGAGATGCGAGTAGCGCTGGAGGAGTGGCTGGCCCGCATCCCCGACTTCGAGCTGGTGGCGGATGCCGAGGTGACCTGGGCAGGAGGACAGGTGCGGGGGCCGCGCTCCGTACCGGTCAAGTTCACGGGGTGATCGGGCCGAGCGGCAGGCGTCCGCCACGCTGAGCGTTCTCACCGCCACAATTTTGCCCATTCGCCCACCCGGAATAGCGATTTTTCGCTTGTGGTGCACCGATTCGATGTCGATTCGACGGGTCGCCGGACAGCGAATCCCAGCGGCGATTCGACGTCGATTCGCTCGCCGCCGGTTTCTCCACCGGACAAACAAGTACGCCGCAAAAAGACCAGCTCAGCGGCGGTCTCGTGGCGTGCGCGCAAGCGACCGCACTCCGTGAGATTCAACCGCCGCCGGGGCTCAGTAGTGGATCGAGCCGACCTGGCCCCCGCCGCACACGATCGCATCCCCGGTGATGGCAACGGAGCGCGGGGAGGCCAGAAACGCCACGATCCAGGCCACCTCCTCCGCGTCGACCAGTTTGCGAATGGCGTTGCCGGCCGCCATCCGACGCTCCACCTCGGT
>JAXDQG010000541.1:0-21492 GCA_034667945.1 Acidimicrobiia bacterium
CTCCGGATAGATCGAGCTCTTCTCCGGCGCCAAGAGATAGCGGACGGTCTTTCCGCCGGCCTCCAGCGCGGAGACCAGCTGTCCGAGCGCGTTCGTTCCCGCCGCCGGCGAAAGGCTCTCGGTGCACAGCTGCGTGAGCGACGGCTGGTAGTACAGCCACTCGCCCTTGCCCCGCCGGACCTGGTCGGTGTCGCCCTTCCACAGCTTGTCGTTGAGCTTGGCGCTCACCCTGATGGCGAGGCCACGAAAGGCAAAACGGTCCTGCAGATAGCGATCGAGCTGCTGATACGTGGACGCCTGCAGCAAGGCGTCGCCGCCGAGCGTCGGGGCGGGCGACGGTTGCCGATTGTCCGAGGCCCCGGGACGGCGACCGGCGAGCGTGAGGGCCAGCGGCACGACCAGAAAGGCGAGGAACCCGACCAAGACGATGTAGTGCACCTTCCGACGGTCCCGGACCGGACGCGGCGGCTCGACAGAGGGCACGGCAAGCTCATTCCGCTCCTCGGCGGGCGGGCTGTGGGAGGGCGGCATCAACGTAGGCATCGGACCTTGCGGTTCGTCGGCTGGTTGGGGCATCGGGTGACTGCAAGTCGCGTCAGAACTGGAAACACAACCGGAAGCCTGGAATCAGAACTGGAAGTAGAGGAACGGACTGAACGTGCCGCTCACCACGAGCACCGCCACGTAGGGCAGCACCACGCAGAGCACGGCGAGCCGGGCAGGATCGACCCAGGGCTCGTCCGACAGCTCGAGGGAGCGGCCGATGACCAGGCGCCGAGGTACGAAGAAGACGGTGAGGCCCACCAGCAGCGCCACCAGGTTCTTGCGACCCAGCCCGAGCGAGACCAGGTCGGTGGGGACGTGGTGGAAGGGGTTGAACATGACGCGGTAGAAGTCCAGCGCCGTGCGGACGTTCGGCGCGCGGAACATCACCCAGCCAACGGCCACGAGCACCAGCGTGATGGCCCGGTTGAACCAGGGCACGGGCGCGTTGTCGAGATAACGCCAGCCCTTCACCCGCTCGATGAGCATGATCGCGCCGTGGTAGAGGCCCCAGATGATGAACGTCCAATTGGCACCGTGCCAGAGACCGGTGGCGAAGAAGACAATCAACAGATTGACATAGGTGCGGCGCTCGCTCCCCACATTGCCACCGAGGGGAATGTAGAGATAATCGCGAAACCAGTTCGACAGCGTGATGTGCCAGCGCCGCCAGAAATCGGTCACCGAATAGGCGGAGTACGGACGATTGAAGTTCTCCGGGAACTTGAAACCAAACATGCGGGCCAACCCGATGGCCATGTCCGAGTAGCCGGAGAAATCGAAATAGATCTGCACCGTGTAGGCCAACACGCCGACCCAAGCCGCCGCGAAGCTACGACTGCCGGGCGGCAGGTCGAATGCGCCATTTGCCAGCTCGGCAACCGCGTCGGCGATGACGACCTTCTTGGCCAACCCCCACATGAAGCGGCTCGCGCCTTCTGACACATCGGCGATGCCAACCGTGCGGTGCGCGAACTGCTCCGCGATCTCGTGGTAGCGGATGATAGGACCGGCCACGAGCTGGGGAAACAGCGTCATGTACAACCCAAAGTCGACGATGTTGCCCAAGGCGCGACAGCGGCCTCGTGCCACGTCCACGCAATAGCTCAGACCGTGGAAGGTGAAAAACGAGATGCCGATCGGCAGGGCTACCGACGACCAGTGCAGACGCTCCAAACCGATAGCGCGCCAGAGAGCGTCAATCTGACTGACGGCAAAGTTGGCGTATTTGAAGTAGCCAAGGAGCGCCAAGTTGACGAGGATATCGAACGCGAGGAGCGCATTTCGCCGGGTGTATCTCTCGGCCTCGCGGGCATTGCCTATTGCATGGCCGAAGAAGAAGTTGCAGATGATGGAGAACACTAGGAGCGCGACGAGATCGCCAGCACCCCATGTGTAGAAGATGAGGCTGGCAACCAGTAGGACGGCATTCCGAGCCGACCGGGGCGCAGCGAAATACAGCGCCAAGACGACGGGCAGGAAGAAGAAGATGAACTGAACCGAGGAAAAGACCATCCCGTTCCCGCGTCCGACGATTCAGGCCTGCATTGCCCGGTGCCGACCGGACGGCCCGGCGGGGGGGAAGTCTACCGAGGCCTCCGGTACGTGGCTCCGCGGCCACCGGCCTCCGGCGCCCGTGCGTACCGCCTTCATCGCCACTGTTCCAGCCAGGCTTGGAACATCAGCACACCCCACAAGTGATGCTGCCAATTGCGCTCGCCATCGATGTGCTGACGCCACCGTCGGCCCACCAACTCGGCATCGAGGTAGCCCTCCGCACGCAAGCGAACAGGCGACAGCAGGTCGGCCGCCCAAGGCTGCAGCGGTCCGCGCAACCACTGGTCCAACGGGGCCCCGAACGGGGTCTTGCGCCGCTCGACCAGCTCAGCAGGCACGTGTCGGAAGAGCACCTCGCGGAGGATCCTCTTCCCACGCGCGCCGTCAACCCGCATGTGAAGGGGCAAGGACCAGGCGAAGTCGAACACCGCCTCGTCGAGCAACGGGGCCCGGACCTCGAGGCTCGTGGCCATGGACGCCCGGTCCACCTTGGTGAGGATGTCGCCGGGCAGGTAGGACAGGGTGTCGAGGCACATCATGAGCTCGGTCGGGAGCGGCTCGGAACGCCAGCCGGTCGGCTCGAAGGCGGCGATGGGGCCCGGACGGGCCCCCAACACCAGCGACGAAGGCTCCGGCCAATAGGACATCAAAGCCCGGTAGACGCCTGCGGCGTCCCGTTGCCCCAGCACGCTGGAAAGTCGTTGCGCCTGGTCGGCGAGGTGGCCGACGCCGGCGTCGCCCCGCCTCGCCATGGCCACAAGCGGACGAAGGCGTTGCCAGTGCGCCGGGGTGGGAATGCCCATCGCTCGACCGGCAACCGCGCGGAGCCGGCGGGGGATCCGTTGCACCCGGGGCCACTGATGCTCGGCGAAGGTGTAGCGGCTGTAGCCGCCGAACAGCTCGTCGCCGCCGTCGCCGGAGAGGGCCACGGTGACGCTGCGCCGGGCCAGCACGGACACCAGGTACGTGGGGATCTGCGAGTAGTCGGCGATGGGTTCGTCGAACATGGCGGGCAGCTGGGGCACGACCGCCAAGGCTTCCTCGCCGGTCACGATCCATTCGTGATGGTCGGTGCCCAGATGGCGGGCGACGGCGGC
Organism: Acidimicrobiia bacterium; assembly: GCA_034667945.1. Classification (GTDB taxonomy): domain Bacteria; phylum Actinomycetota; class Acidimicrobiia; order Acidimicrobiales; family CAIXPF01; genus JAXDQG01. The sequence continues at coordinate 3,198 of JAXDQG010000541.1, forward strand.
GGCGAAGGGCGCCTCGTTCATGTGCTCCTCGGCGAAGCCGATGGCGTAGGTCGACACCGGGCGGCTGCTGCGGGCCTGCATCAGCGCGACCACCAGCGACGAGTCGATCCCGCCGGAGAGGAACGCGCCCAACGGCACGTCCGAGACCATGCGCTGGGGAACGACGTCGGCCAAGAGACCGTCGAGCCGGTCGACTGCATCCTCGAAGCTGCCCTCGAATGGCCGAGCCAGGGCCGCCTCGGCGGCAGCCTGGGCCGACCACCACCGCACCACGGTCTCCGAGCCGGGCCGGTCGGGAGAGAAGCGCAGGTAGGTCCCGGGCTCGACCTTGCAGACGCCCTCATAGATCGAGTGCCCGCCCGGCACGTAGTTGAGGTGGAGGAAGAGGGCCAGCACATCGCGGTCGACGCTCGGGTGAAACCCGGGAAGCGAGCGCAGCGCCTTCAACTCGGAGGCGAACACGAGGTGCCGCCCGTGGCGCCCGTAATAGATCGGCTTCTCACCGAAGCGGTCGCGGGCCAGGTAGGCAACCCGGTCGCGGTCGTCCCACAGCCCGAAGGCGAACATCCCGGTGGCATCGGACAGCGTCCGGTCGATCCCCCAGCGGGCCACCGCCTCGACCAGCACCTCGGTGTCCGATGAGCCGCGGAACCGCACACCGTCCCTGGTGAGTCGGGTGCGCAGCTCCGCGAAGTTGTAGAGCTCACCGTTGTAGGTGAGGACGTAGCGACCGTCTTGGGAGACCATCGGCTGCCGTCCGGTGGGGCTCGTGTCAATGATGGCCAGCCGCCAGTGCTGCAGGGTGACGCCGTCACCGAGCCACTGCCCGTAGCCGTCGGGCCCGCGATGCGCGAGAACATCCGCTCGGGCGAGCACGGATGGCGACCCCGCCGGGCCGACACTTCCCGCCACTCCGCACATCTGCCCTCCCGGGGCTCGTTCCTCTTCCGCATTTGCCCTCGGTCGGTCCGTGGGGGAAGCGGGGGTCTCCGGTCCTCACCGAGCGTCGACCCTCGCCGCGCCACCGATAGTCTGGCGGGCGCCGGGCGTACCGACACAAGAGTGATACCGAACCGGTCGGCTGGGCGGATGCTCCGTCCGGGGTTGCGCTCCGCAACCGGCGATCATCCCGTGAGCCCTGCGTCGCCAACATCCCGCGCCGCCTCCTTCATTCGTGGAACCACAGGACCGGATCTCTTCAACAGCTGACGCCGCTCCAGCACAGGCCGAAGGTCGCGCTTCGTCACTCAAATCCCAGGTGGCGCGGTCGTTCGGTTGGTCGCTCGTCGGTCAGGTAGCCCAGCGCGGCGCCACCTGGCTGTCGACGATCCTGCTCGTCCACCTCCTGCAGCCGGAGGACTACGGGACCTATTCCATCGCGGCCACGGTGGCCATGTTCCTCCTGGCGTTCAACGACCTGGCGGTGGGCTACGCGGTCACCCGTCACCAAGGCGTCGACGTCGACGAGGTGGCTGGCACGGCCGCCACCCTCGCGCTCGGTACCAGCATCACCATCTTCGGACTGGTCTATCTGGCTGCGCCGGCGATCGTGTCCCTCTTCGACCCTCCGAGCGGCTCCCCGGCGGTAGCGGTCGTGCGACTCACCGCGTTCGCCATCGTGATCGACGGGGCCATCGCTGCCCAGGGCGGCCTCATCACTCGTGAGCTGGCCGAGCAGCTACGGGTCAGCTGCGAGCTGGTCGGCTTCGCCTGCGCGATCACGACCAACTTCACCCTGGCCTTTGCCGGCGCGGGCGCGTGGTCGCTGGCCGCCGGCCAGGTGATCGGCTCCGCGGTGACCGCCGCGCTCATCATGATCCGATCCCCGCACCGCGTGCGCTTCCGTTGGAGCCGTGAGCGGGCCGGCCCGCTGGCCCGCTTCGGGGTCCCCCTGATGATCGCCGGGACCCTGAACCAGCTCATCGTCAACTCGGACTACGTCGTGGTCACCCGGTATCTCTCCCTGGCGACGGCTGGGGCCTACTTCGTGGCGTTCAACGTGTCGAACTGGCCGGTCTCGCTTATCAGCTTCGCCATGCGGCGCTCGGCTATCGGCGGGTTCTCGCGCCTGCAGCATGATCGGCTGCTGCTCCAGCGGGCCTTCGTGCAATCAACGCTGCTGCTGATCACCGTGACCGCCCCGATGGCGCTGCTGATCGCCCTGCTCTCGGGCGATATCATCACGGTTCTCTTCCCCGAGCGATACGCGGCCGGTGCCGTGGCACTGCGGTTCCTGGCCGGCATCAGCGTGTTTCGCCTCGTGTTCACACTCTGTCTCGACCTGCTCACCGTGCTGGGCCGCTCCATCGCCATCCTCTGGGTGCAGGCGATTTGGTGGGTGGCGTTGGTGCCCGCCATGTGGTGGGGTGCCACTCACCATGCCCTGGTGGGCGTGGGCGTCGCCCAGTTGCTTGTGGCCGCCGTGGTGGCGCTCCCCTGCCTCAACTGGTCCCTTGCTCGCGAGGGCATGCGGCTGGCGCCGATCTTGCCCGGGCTCCGTCGCCCGGCAGTCGGATGCGCCACACTGACCGCCGCCTGCGTCCTGGTGCGGCTGCCGCTCCAGCAGCCCCTGTTGAGGCTCGTCGCCGGCGGCGCAGCGGGGGCGACGGGCTATCTGGCGGTGGTGCTCCCCGGCAGCCCCGCGCTCGATCGTGCGAAGGCCCTCCTGGTCAGCCGGGTGGGCCGCGCACCAAGCTGAAAGCTGGACCGCAACTCGAGGTTGAGACTTCGGACCCGATTGGCCGACGAGGCGCGAAGGCCGCTCAGCCCTGGCGACGAGAGCGCTTGGCCTCCTCGCGGCCGGCGGCCTCCCAGTCGGTGAAGAAGCTTCGATCGTGGACCAGATAGCGCACGGTGACCTGCGGGATGTGCTCCGTGCGGACCCGTCGGCTGAGCCGATAGACCATCTCCCAGTCCTCCAACGGGAACTCCCCGTGGCGAATCGGCACCCTCGAGAACCTGACCGACCGACCCCGTTGGACCACGAGGGTGTTGGTGTCGCAGAAGCCGTCCTCACGGAGCGCCAGGCGGTCGAAGGGGAGGGAGAGCACGTCCTTTCGGGTGCCGTCGGGCAGCACCCGCTCCAGGCCGCTGTAGGTGAGCTGCGCGCCGGTGGCGTGGCGAGCCATGGCCACCTCGAGATGCTCCGGCAGCCAGACGTTGTCGTCGTCGAGGAATGCCAGGTAGCGGGAGGCGGAAGCGCGGATACCCACGTTGCGGACCACGCCCGCCACCGCGCAGTTCCGGGTCATCGTGTAGGCGAAGAGCCGCTCGTCCTGCGGCAGGGGGGGCAGACCGCCGCCGTCGTCGACGACGACGACCACAAGGTCCCGCCACGTCTGGCCCAACACCGACTCCACGGCCGTGACCACCTCCTCCGGACGCCGGTAGGTGGGGATGATGGCGGCCACGCTGGCGACCGGCCGTCGCCCCCAGCTCTCCAGCGCCCGCGCCGCTTCGGAGGCCTCGAAGCGAACAAGTCCTGGCAGACGTGGCGCCCGCAGGAGCGCAAGCCGCCAGCGGTAGGCAGGCAACTTGCCGGGGAATCGCCGGATTGCCCGCTTCCCGAGGTCGACCACGTTTCCTGAGCGATTCCGGGGGGTGGCGGCCACGGGGAGTCAGGGTAACGGCGTGCCGCCTGCCGCGGATCACGGCGCGTGACCGGACGCGCACGACCCCCTACCGATTTTCCACCTATGGGATGCTTCTGACCAGCAGTTGATGAGTCGGATACCGCGCCAAGCGCGTTGTCAGCAGCGCATGTGATGTTCCTTCCCAGGGCACAAGATCAAGCGAGATTCCATCAGAGGTCCGAGGACGGATCATCAGGCGACAGGATTAGGATGAACCCGTTCGGGTGCGCTGGTTCGCCCGCTCGGTCACGCGTCCCTGCGCAGCATGCAGCCCCCCATTCGGACCGGGTTCGGGTCCCCGTCCCGCCCGGAACCGCAAGGCAACTTCGTGCCACGACCCTGCGCCGGGTCAAGGCGGACGGGCAGAGAGGACGCAAGTCGTGGATCTGTGGTCGGCGATCTTCACCGTGGTGCGGAGGTGGTACGTCAGCGTCCCGGTCATCGTCGTATCGATCGTGGCGATGGTGGTCATCGGCGGACAGATGAAGCCCGATTACGCATCCAAAGCGTCTGTTGTTTTCAACCCACCGCCGCGCACGGTGATCAACGGAGTCGAGCAGAGTTTCAAGAATCAATGGGCCAGCGACCCGAAGACCTTGGCCGCCGCGGTGTATCGCCAGCTCAACAGCACCGACGAACAGAAGCGCCTCAAGGACGAGGGTTTCTCGACGAAATACGACATCACGCTCGACCAGTTCTCGGCGCTCATGGACATAAAGGCCACGGGCAAGAATCAGGACGAGGCCATCAACACCGCGGCCCAACTCATCAAGGAAGCCGAGCAGACCACCCGGAACATCCAGAAACAAGGCACACCTCCGGCAAATGAATATGTGATCGTCAACACGGTGTCCCAGCCGGTCGACGCCGAGTTGGTGCCGGGTTCGAAAACCCGCGTCATGGCCACCATCCTCCTTCTCGGCCTGGTCGGAGCCGCCTCCGCCGCGTTCATGGTTGAGAGCCTGGCGAACCGCCGCCGCCTGCTGCGTGAGGGCGGCGGGGCGATGCCCATGCCAGCCGCGCCTCCCCCGTACCCCTATGCGCCGTATGCCGCATTGCCGCCTGCGGGTTACCTGTCGTCGGGCGCGATGCCGCCGGGTTATGGCTACGTGCCGGTGATGCCGATGCCGGGTCCCGTAGGCGAGAGCGAGGCCGAAGTCGTGCCCCAAGGGGTGAGCCGCCCCCGCTCACAGACCTCGAGGGTCGAAGAGGTCGACGCCGAGGCCCATGCCCTCGACTCCCTGCTCGAGGAAGTGGCCGTCGCTGAGGAGATGGCGGCCACCCGCCCGGCGCGGGCCGCCGATGGCCGCGCCACCAATCGGGGCCGCAACCCCGAGGAGCGCGAGCGGGCACGAGGGTCACGTGGCCGGCGCAAGCGGGCCGCCGCCTGGGACGACGAAGAAGATGTCGACGAGGCGGGAACGGTCGCCCGCACGTCCGGCACCGCCGGCACACCGCCGCTGACCCGGCCCGATGACCAGGGCGGCGAGATGGTGCCCGAGGCCGACGTGACCGAGGCTGAAGCGCCTGTGGGCTCGGTCGACGAGCCCGAAGCCGAGGTCGGCGCTCACGCACGAGAGGCCGTGGAGGCCGTCGCCGAAACCGCCCCTGCAGCCGAGAGGCCGACGTTCATCGACCAGGACAACTGGGCGGATGACGAAGACTGGGGTGACCAGGAGGGGTGGGACGACCAGGAGGACTGGTCGGACGACGATCTCTTCAGTGAAACTCGCCGAGACGACGATGCGAAAACATCGATGGACGAGCTTGTCGCTCTGGGCCCCGGCACGGCGCAGTCCGACACCGAGAACGATGGCGACGTCACGAGCGATGACGACGTCACGAGCGATGACGAAGACGGAATCCTCGCCGACGTCGACGTGGAGGCAAGCCCGGCCGCGGTGGACGACAAGCTCGTGGACGGCGACGACGGCCGAGTCGCGGACGGCGACGACGAACTCGACGCAGCCGACCCGCAAGTAGACGTCGCCAGCGTGGATGATGCGCCGGCCACCGATGCGCCCGTCGCTAGCGCCGACGGACGCGGCAGCGACGACGACGACGATGCGGAGCGCAACGGCAACGTCCGCAACAGTGGGACCCGTGGTGGGAATCGCAAAGCCGCCACCCGCAACGGCGGCAAGGGACGGACCGCAGCCCGGCGAGCCCGGCGGTCGCTCTTTACCGCACCAGGCGCCCAATCGGGCACATCCGACTCCACCGAGGAAGAGGTTTCTCCGCTGACGTCGGAAGCACCGACGCCTCATGGCGATTGATCCAAGTCTGACCGGCCAGCCTGTCGGTCCGGCCATCGGGATCAGCGGACCGGGCGAAGGTGTCGGCAGCGGTCTGGACGCGGGGCTGCAGCACCCCTGGGCCTGGTTCTTCGGGCTGGCTTCCGTCGGCCTCGCCATGGCCCTCGGCATGCCGCTGCTGGTAGTGGTTTGCCTGCTCGGCCTGGTGCTGGCCGGTGTCCTGCGCGTTTCGACCGGTGACGCCACCACGGTGTTGTCCCTGGCCCTGGCAGCGCTCTTCGTCATCCCGCAGCGCTACATCTTCGAGCCCCTCGGCGCGGCCGGCACCCCCGCCATCATGGCAGGGGTGGCTGCATTCGCCTGGTGGGTCTTCAGCCGTATGAACGGCAGCAGCCCCGGAAAGGGCTACAACCCCAGCCGCATCGGGCTCGGCATCCTGATGACCGGAGCACTGGTCGCGTACACGGCAGGGTTCACCCGGCCCATCTTGCCTGTCGAGGCCCGCAACGCCGATCGCACACTCATCATCTGGATCGGCTACGCAGGATTTCTCCTGCTGTGCGCCGATGGAGTCTCGGACCGCCGGCGGCTCGACGTGCTGCTCCGTCGGCTGGTGTGGGGCGCCTCGTACATGTCCGTGGTGGCCATGCTGCAATTCTTCTCGGCCGGCCGCTTCGATCTGGCCAAGCTCCTCCAGCCACCCGGCCTCACGTTCAAGGTGGCCGACGTCGAGACCAAGGAGTCATTCGCCCGAGGCCTCTTCTTCCGGGTCTCGGGTACGGCAATGCACCCAATCGAGTTCTCGGTCGTGGCGGTCGCCATCCTGCCCATCGCGCTCCATTTCGCCTTCCACGACCGCCATCGCGGCATCATCGCCCGCTGGACGCCGGTGATCCTGATCGGCTTCGCCATGCCCCTGGCCATCTCGCGCTCCGGCTTCCTCGGTTTGGCGCTGGCCGGGCTGTGCTTCCTCCCCACCATCCCCGCCACGAGGCGACTGCAGCTCGCCGCCGTCGGGGTCGGGGCCATGGCGGCCATGTCGGTGGTGGTTCCCGGTCTTCTGGGCACCGTGAAGGCCTTCTTCGAGAAGGCCGGTCAGGACAACTCGATCAGTGCCCGGACCCAGGACTACCAGTACCTCAACACCTTTTTCTCCCAGCGGCCCGTCACGGGCCGCGGTTTTGGCACCTTCGTCCCGACGCTCTACGACTTCCTCGACAACCAGTACCTGCTGACGGCCATCGAGGCAGGAACTATCGGCGTCGCGTGCCTGCTCCTCTTTCTCTTCTCGGGCATGGCCACGGCCCGCGTGGTGGCGCGCCGCTCGACCGACCCAGCTTCCAAGTCGCTGGCGCAGGCACTCTTCGCCGGTGTCGTGGTGCACGCGGCGACATTCGCCACGTATGACGCTCTAGTCTTCCCGACCACGGGGATGACCCTGTTCCTGACCGTTGGAGCCGCCGGTGCGTTGTGGCGGCTCTGTCGTGAGAGTAGGCAATGGACGTCGGCTCGTTGACCGAATCCCGCGCCATGCGACACGTGCTGATCATCGTCCAGAACCTCCCGGTTCCCCTCGACCGCAGGGTCTGGATGGAATGTCTGGCGCTGGTCGACGCCGGATATCGCGTCTCGGTCATTTGCCCCCGCGGCGAAGGCGATCCGGACTTCGAGGTGCTCGAGCGGGTCCACATCCACAAGTACGACCCGCCGCCTCCCTCCAAAGGCATCAAGGGCTTCGCGTGGGAGTTTGCCTACTGCCTGGCGCAGACGGTCCGCCTGATGCGACGGGTTGGCCGAGTGGCTCCGATCGACGCCATCCAGGCCTGCAATCCGCCGGACACCTTCTTCCTGCTGGCTGCGCCCTTGAAGCTGCGGGGCGTGCGCTTCATCTTCGACCAGCATGATCTCTGTCCCGAGCTCTACGAATCTCGTTTCGAGCGGCCCCGCCGGATCGTCCATCGCCTGCTGACCCTCCTCGAGTGGGCCACATATCGGACGGCCGATCACGTCATCTCCACCAACGACTCGTTCCGGCAAGTCGCCCTGCGCCGCGGTCGACGGCGGAGCCAGGACGTCACGGTGGTGCGCAGCGGACCGAAGGCCGCCGTCATGGTGCGGGGCGAGCCCGAGCCGGAGTTGCGCATGGGCCGGGCGCACCTCTGCGTCTACCTGGGCGTCATGGGACCACAGGATGGGGTTGACGTGGTCATTCGTCTGGCTGACGAGCTGGTGCATCGGCGGGGGCGATCCGATGTTCACTTCGCTCTTTTGGGCTTCGGCGACTGCTACGACAGCCTGCGGGCGCTGACGACCGAGCTCGGTCTGGAGGACCACATCACGTTCACAGGCCGGGCGGACGACATGATGATCAAGCGCTATCTCTCGACGGCGAACGTCGGCCTGTCGCCCGATCCAAAGAACCCGATGAACGACCTGTCCACCATGAACAAGACGCTCGAATACATGGCGCACGAGCTGCCGGTTGCGGCCTTCGATCTCCACGAGACGCGCGTCTCGGCTGGAGGGGCAGCCGTCTATGCCCGACCGAACGAGGTCCTGTCCTTCGCCGACGCGGTCGAGGCGTTGCTCGACGACCCGGTCCGGCGCGAGCAGATGGGTCGTTCCGGGCGGAAACGACTCGAGGAATCGCTCTCCTGGGAGAACTCGGCTGTGGACTACGTCGGCGTCTACAACCGGATCTTCGGCAGGGCCACGGGCCGCACGGTCTGTTCAGGCGGCGCTGTCTCGGGCGCCAGGCAAGCAGCATCCGGGGCGGCAGCGGCCGAGCCCGGCTCGTCTGGGCGACCCTGATCGGCGGGCCCCAACGGGTCGTAATCAGGGTAGCCATCCAGCCACTCGCGCCTGCGCGTCCAGGCCCCGATCCACGCCTCCTGCTCCGAGGAGACCTGGCCCCGGACCCTTTTCGCCACAGTGCCGAGCCCGGCCCGAAGTCCGACTCCTGCCAGCAGCATCGCCACCCCGAGACGGGCGCGCCCCGGGCTCCAGTGCAGCCGTGAGACGCTGACCTTGCCCCTCATGATCATCACCCGACGGGTCGTAGGGACGGACGATGACGCCCCGATGGTGTGGATGACCTCGGCCGCGGGGGTGATGGCCGGTCGATAGCCGTGCTCGGCGGCCCGCATCGACAGGTCGGTGTCCTCGCCGTACATGAAGAACCGTTGGTCGAAACCGCCCAGGTCCTTCCAGGTGGCGGCTGAGCAGAGCAGGAGGCAGCCGGTCACCACGCCCACCTCGCGAACCGTGTCGCGATCCCAGCCGGGCAGAGACTCCGGATCGAACAGGCGATGCCCCCGGAACGCCGTCTGCAGCCCGGAGCCGAAACAGAACGTGCTCCAGAGCGTGGGAGCTCCCCAGCAACACGACGGCTCGGTGCGGCGGTCGGCCGTGAGGGTACGGCCACCCACCAGCCCGGCCTGCGGATTGGCCCGCGCGAACGACAACAGCGCGGCCACCGCGCCCGGAAGGACCTCGGTATCGGGGTTGAGGAGCAGGAGGTACTCCCCTGCCGCCGTCTCGGCAGCCCGGTTCACGGCGCGGGCGAAGCCGATGTTGTGCTCCAGTTCGATCAGCTCCACCTGGGGGAACTCGCGCCGGACGAAGTCGGCGGTGCCGTCACCGGACGCATTGTCGACCAGCACGATTTCCAAGTCGACGTCGCTCGAGTCCTGCACCAGCGATGACAGACAACGGCTGAGCTCGTCCCGGGTGCGGTAGCCGACGAGCAGCACCGACACCTCAGGCACGGGATCCTCCCCCGGCGGGAACGGCGGCGCGATCCGACAGCCCCGGAGCATTGGGCCGTTGACCCACGACCTTGGCCGGTGCGCCGACCGCGATGGAGTAGGGCGGGAGATCCTTGGTGACGATGGCGCCCGCCCCGACGATGCATCCGTCGCCGACAGTGACCCCGGCAGTGACCATGACCCGGGCCCCCAACCAGACATCGCGGCCGATGATCACATCCGCCTCTTCCGTGGGTTGGTCGTAGACCGGCCCCGGCCGGTCGTAGCGGTAGTTCGACGCCGTCAGGAACACCTCGGGACCGAACAGCGCGTCGGCGCCTATCACCACCCGCCCCCGGTCGTTGCCGGCCCAGAGGTGGCATCTGGCGCCGATGCGAGCGCGGTCGCCGATCTCTATCCGTTCGCCGTTCACCAACGACACGTTGGGTGCCAGACGGACATCGGCACCGATGCGAGCCTTCCGGCGCTGCGAGACGTGGGAGTAGTTGTAGTAATGAAGCAGCCGGAGTCCCTGCAAGTAGATGCGCGGATCGAAGGTGGAGCGGACGGCGTTGGACAGCCTCTGGCGGATGTTGCCTCCGGCTCGCATGCGGGACCTTTTCGTTCGAGGATCGGTGCTTCGTCGAGGATCGGTGCTTCGTCGAGGGCTCGTGCTTCGTCAGGAGCTGGTGTCGGTGGTCGCGCTCTGCCGGGCCGTCGTGTCCCGATCCCACACTTCTACCGTGGCGGAACGGTTCTTCCATCGTCCCCTGACCTTGGCAGTGCCGACGACGAAGCCGTAGAGGGCGAGCCGCGGTAGGAGGCGCACGTCCTTGGCCAGGTGCGCCAGCTGGTGCAGATGCGTGGCCCGAACCTGGTTGGCCGCGTCCTCGAACAGCTCCCGATTGCGCCGATTGGCCGCCTGCATGCGGGTCTGAATCTTGACCAGGCTTCGCAATGTGAGGGGAGGGTGGAGCACGAAGTAGTGCCCGGGCACGGCTCGCCGGCCGTCTTGGGGCACCAGTGAATGCACGAAGAAGTCTTCCGACATGGTGTCCGGGAAGTCCCCGAACTTCGACCGAGCCCGCTCGGACATGCCGTAGAAACCGGCGCCGACCAGGTCGTCACGGGCGTAGGGCAGGCGGCTCCACACGTCGTAGAACGCCCGCACACTCCAGGGCCGGTTCTCGAAGTCGAAGCGCAGCTGCGGGGCCGCCAGGTCATAGCCGCCCTCGGTCAGGGCCCTCGCAACCGCTCGCAAGGCGCCGGGATCGACCTCGACATCCGCGTCGACGTAGAGCCTGGGAAAGCCCTTGGCGGTGCGATCACCGAGGTTCAGCGCCGCCGGTTTCGACGCCACGGGAGAGTCGACGACCCGCACACCGGGAAAGCTTCCGGCGATCTCGGCGGTTCGGTCGGTGCAACCATTGGTCACGACGACGACGTCGAACTCGCCAGGCTGGGCACCGTGGAGGATCGAGGTAAGGCAGCGACCAATGACCTGCTCTTCGTTGTGGGCCGGGATGACGATGCTGGCCATCGCGCCCTGCTCGTTCGTCGCTACAGCCATCTCGGCCACCTCCCCGGAGCCGGAACTGACGTCTGCCTTGGCGGGCTGCTCCTCCTCCACGCCCGCTCCACTGCCCTCGGCAGGATATCGAGCGCCACCCCGGCGGCCGAGCAGCGGAAGGGCCTTCGCGTGAGCCGATCGCTGAACGGCACGTGGGTCGGGCCGACTTCGGTCGAACTCCCACAGTCTGATGTGCTCACGACAGAATGGGAGGGCCGCTCCGAGTCGGCACCTTCACGCGTGCAACCCTTGCCCACCTCCTCTCCCTCTCGCCCCGTCCGGTCCCACGCCGTCGGACGCGAGCCAGATGCGCAGCCCAGCGCGTGGGGTGCGCTGGTGGTCTGCGGCATGCCGTTCGGCGGATCCCCACCCTTCTCCGACACGCACCTACCCCGGGCGCTCGCTCGTAGGCGGCCAGTGCTGGTCATAGACCCTCCCAGCAGCGTGCACCGGTGGCGACGCGGTGATGGGTTCTCGTTGCACCAGCAGCTGCGTCAGGTCGACGAACGTCTGTGGTCCTTCCGGCCGTTTGCGCTCCCCGGCCGCGATCGTCCGGGGCTGGCCCTGGCCAGCGACCCCATCATCGCCGGCCAGATCGAATGGGCCGCGCGCCAGGTGCTACCGGCGCGGCGGGCGCTCGTCACGTTCAGCCCGGCGCGGGGCTGGTTGACGGGTGTACGGCGGGACCTTGTCGTCTATTGGCGGCGCGACGCCGCCGCCCAACCGCACTACGTCCCCTCGGTGCGATTGGCCAAGTCCCGACACCGTCGCCTGCTCCGACAGGCCGACTTGGTCACAGCAGTCTCGCCGCAGCTCGTCGAGGAGGCTCGTCACACCAACCCCCGGGCCTTCCTGGTCCCGAACGGAGCCGATGTCGAGCACTTCCGTGACCCAGTAACGCGGCCGGACCTGATGACGCGGCGAAGCCCGGTCATCGGTTACCTCGGCGCGGTCTCGTGGCGCGTGGACGTCGGGTTGCTCGAGGCTGTGGCCCGGGCCCGTCCCGACTGGACGATCGTGCTGGTCGGACAGCCGTCCGTCGACATCGCACGACTGCCCAACCTCTTGAGCGTCGGCGGCCAGCCGTACAACGAGCTTCCCGGTTGGGCCCAGGCGTTCGACGTTGGCCTCGTGCCCTACACAAATGCCTCCTTCAACCGGGCGAGCTTCCCCCTCAAGGTCTTCGACTATCTGGCGTCGGGTGTACCGGTGGTGGCCTCGCCCCTGCCGGCGCTTGCGGGCCTCGACCCGTGCGTGCGCTTGGCGGACGGTGCCAGCGGGTTCACGGCGGCCATCGAGGCCATGTTGCACGACGGGCCCTCACCTGAAGCATGTCGTGAGTTGGCCGAACGCAACTCCTGGGATGCTCGGGCAGCGCTGCTCGAGCACCTGGTGGAAGATCGCCTGCATGCCAGGACGAGCGGCGCGCCCGTGCAGACGCCGTTCAGCACACATGACGAATAGATGACGATTCCTAGCCCCGTTTGAGGGGCGGCCAAGGGTTTCCCAACGACTACAAGGCGACCCTTCCGCCATCCACGGGGCCCACCAAGTACCCGGCGTTCACACAACCGCCATATCGGAGAGCTTGACCCTTCCCCGCAGCCCCGTATCGTTCATGGGGTTCCTATCGCCGTGCTCTCGGCGAGCCATTCAGGTCTTCGCTGGCGGGGCGAAGTGCCACACGATCGACCAAGCCACCAACCTTCGGCACGCGTGCGCTGGCCGGGCGTTGGTTCATCCCGTCCGGAGGCGTGGAAGCGAGCGCAAACACGGGGTACCGCAGTTCCCAGCGATGCCAGGCAGTCGAAAGTTGGAGACGGTGAGCACGCACCGAACAGGAGCACAACGCCATCCAGTCGATCAGCGCCATGCCCTCCGCCGGCAACTGACTGCCCCTGCGCCGGTCAGCTTCCAGTCGATCAACCTGACGCCCGAGCCGGTGCGGCGCCGCCGGCTGCGGCTGCATCCCTCGGCGGTGAAGGTCGCCATCTGCGCCGCGGATGTGGCCGCCGTGTTGTTGGCCATGTCGATCTCGCAACATCTGGCGAAACTGACCGGCGGCAAGCCGACCCCCGTGGATGAGCATGCGACGTGGCGGCTCATCGCACTTTCGGTCCCGGTCTGGGTGATCGCCTTCATCCGCTATCGGCTCTACCAGGCCCGCTTCCTGGGCCGCCGTCTGCAGGAGTTCCGCCGCATCGTCTCGGCGAGCATCGTGGGCGCCGCTTCCCTGCTGCTCATTCCGAACATCTGGCGTTTCCTCAACGTGCAGCGTGACTTTGTCGCCTATTCGCTCGTCTTGGGCGTGGCCTTCGTGATGGCCGAGCGCGAAGTGGTACGGCAGTGTTTTGCACGGGCACGGCGCCACGGGCACCGCCTGCGCCCGGTGATCATCGTGGGCGACAACGCCGAGGGCCGCGAGCTCCGGCGCATGTTCGACCAGTACCCCGCCCTCGGCTACAAGTTCGTGGGCTACGTCAACATCGAGCGCTCGGTGCGACACGCCCGGCCGGACGAAGTGCTCGGGCACGTGGGCGACATTCTCGAGGTGGTCCGGCGCAAGAACGTCGCCTCGGTGATGATCGCCGCCTCGGCCATCGACGTCAGGATGACGAATCCGCTGGTCCGCCAACTCCTCAACGCTGGCATCCACACCGAACTTTCCCCCACCCTGCCCGATATCGCGGTCGAACGGCTCACCATGCGCCCCCTGGGGCGATTCCCGGTGATGTACCTCGAGCCGTTCCACCAGTCGGGGTGGCGATCGGTCGCCAAGCGGGTCTTCGACCTGTTCGGCAGCCTGACCGGCCTGCTCGTGCTGTCGTTGCCGCTGTCGCTGGTCGCCGTGCTGATCAAGGTCGATTCGAAGGGCCCCGTCTTCTATCGGCAGCGGCGGGTCGGCAAGAACGGCCGGCTGTTCGATGTCATCAAGTTCCGCACGATGGTCCCCGACGCTCATGCCCGCCGTCATGAGCTGACGTCCATGAACGAGGCCGACGGGCCACTGTTCAAGATCCGCAACGACCCGCGGGTCACGAGGATGGGCCGGCTGCTGCGCAAGACGTCCATCGACGAGCTCCCTCAGCTGTGGAACGTGCTGCGTGGCGAGATGTCGGTGGTCGGCCCCCGGCCCGCCCTTCCGGACGAAGCGGCGTTGTGGGCCCCCGAGCTGCGGGACCGTCTCCGTGTGCAGCCGGGCATCACCGGTATGTGGCAGGTCTCGGGCCGTTCCAACACATCGTTCGACGAGTACTCCCGTCTCGATCTCTACTACGTCGACAACTGGTCGCTGCTGGCTGACCTGTCGATCGTGGCCAAGACCATTCCGATGGTCTTGATGCAGCGCGGCGCTTCCTAGGCGACACCTTCCTCGCCAGCCTTCCTACGCCGGAGCTTCCTACGCCGGAGCTTCCGAGACAGGGCTTCCTCGGGCAGGCTTCCGAGGCCGCGCTTCCCGAGCGACGCGTCGGGCCGAGCCGTCAGCCCTCGACAGACACGCCCCTGCGCCGAGCCCGCACGCCCGGGTGGAAGTACGTGAACAGCAGCAGGGCAAGCGCCAGCACACCGATCAGCACCAGGCCATCGCCCTTCCCGGTGATCGTGGGGTACAGCACCACGGCCGACAGCAAAGCGGTCCACGACCAGAGGATCAGCACGCTGCGCCGCTGGCCGTGACCCAGGTTCATCAGCCGGTGATGCAGGTGTCCCTTGTCGGCAGTGGCCACACCGCTGCGACTGCGCGCCCGGCGAACGATGGCGAAGATGGAGTCGAGGATCGGTACGCCCAGGATGAACAGCGGGATGATCAGCGGCGCGAAGAAGAAGTAGGTCTGGCCGCTGAACTGCGCCCGACTCTGCCCGCCCACCGAACTGGTGGCGGCGGCCATGAGAAGTCCCAGCAACAACGCCCCGCCGTCGCCCATGAAGGTGCGCGCGGGATGGAAGTTGTGCGGGAGGAACCCCACGCACACCCCCACGACGGTGGCCGCGATGAGGGGTGAGGGGTTGTCCGGCCGCAAGAGGGCTCGGTCGGCCAACTGCGCGGTGTACAGGAAGAAGGCGGCCGCGGCGATGCCGACGATGCCGGCCGCCAGGCCGTCCAGCCCGTCAACCAGGTTGACCGCGTTGGCCATACCGATCACCCACAGCACGGTGACGAGCACCGACAGGTCCGCCGAGAGGACCACCACGCCCGAGAAGGGCACCCGGAAGTACACGATGGAGACGCCGGCCAGCGTGAGGATGCTGCCGGCCAGCACCATGCCCGCCAGCTTGGCCGGCGCGGAAACCTCGATCAGGTCGTCGATGAATCCGACGCCGTAGATGGCTACGGCCGCCGCCAGCACGCCCAAGGTGGCCCGGCTGGAGGAGAAGACCATGTCGAACCCGCTCATCAGGCTGGCCACCACGAATGCGGCCAGGACGCCGCAGAGCATCGCTCCGCCTCCAAGGGTGGGCGTGGGCCGCTTGTGCACCCGCCGACCGTCGGGCTGGGCGACCGCTCCGAACCGGAATGCCAGACGGGCCGTGAGAGGCACCACGGCCCAGGTGACGACAGCGGCAACGGCGGCCACGAAGGCATACGACCCGAGGCCCGGACTCACGGCCTCTATCTTGGCCTGCGCAACCGGGCGGACCCGACATCGTGCCCGGAGCGCGGGGGTGCCCGGAGCGCGGGGGTGCCCGGAGCGCGGCGGTGCCCGGAGCGCGGGGGGTGCCCGGAGCGCGGGGGGTGCCCGGAGCGGCGAGGCCCGCCCGGGTCAACTCGGTGGCACGCCGGTCAGCTCGGTGGCACGCGAGCGACCAGGACGCGCTGCCGGCCGGTGAGATCCGCGTACGACTCGGCGCGGGCGTAGCCCGCTGCCCGGGCGCGCTCCACGGCGCTGGCCGCTTGGGTGGGGGCCAACTCGACCACCAGCGCGCCGGCCGGCCGCAGCCAGCCGGGCGCAGTGTCGATGAGGTGTTCGATCACCTCTCGCCCGGTTGGTCCCGGGACAAGGGCCAACCGGGGTTCCCACTCGGCCACCTCGCGCGGCAGTGGATCGTCGGCGGCAACGTAAGGCGGGTTCGACACGATCACTCCCAGCTGACCCAGAAGGTCGGGCGGCAGTGCCTCGAACCAGCTGCCCTCTGCCAGACGCACCCGCGTGCCGGCCCGGCCGATGCCGGCCAGGTTGGCGCGGGCCACGGCCAAGGCGTCGCTCGAGATGTCGGTGGCCCAGACATCGATGAGCGGCTGCTCGCTGGCCAGTGCCAGGCCGATCGCACCCGACCCGGTGCCGAGGTCGGCCACCGGCAGCCGGTCGGCGTAGGTCACGCCCTCTGCCTCGATGAGACGATTCACCTCGTGCAGCGCCCGGTCGGCCACCTGCTCGGTCTCGGGGCGCGGGATGAGGGCCCGCCGATCGACCATCAGATCGAGATGCCGAAACCCCCAGCGACCGAGGACGTACTGCAACGGCTCGCCCCGCTGGCGCCGAGCCACCATGGCGTCGAACTTGGCCAACCGGCGCTCGGTCGCCTTGTCATCGAGCACCACGAGCCACTCGGAACCCTCGGCGCCGGTCGCCTCCTCGAGCATGCGGCGGGCGTCCATCTCGGCCGACTCAGCACCGCTGGCAGCCAGTCGATCGACCGCTTCGGCGTAGATCTGACGCCATGTGAGGGTGCCGTCGTCAGACACCGCTCTCCTGCAACTGCCGGGCCCGCTCCTCCTGGGTGAGCGCGTCCACGATCTCGTCGATCTCGCCGTCGCCCAGCACGCGGTCGAGCTTGTGCAGGGTCAGCCCGATGCGGTGGTCAGTCACCCGGTTGTCCTTGAAGTTATAGGTGCGGATCTTCTCGGATCGGCCGCCGCCGCCGATCTGGTCGCGCCGCATACCCGAGCGCTCGGCGGCCGAGCGGTCCTGCTCGAGGCGGAGCAGGCGCGAGCGGAGCACCGCCATGGCCTTGGCCCGGTTCTGCAGCTGACTGCGCTCGTCTTGCATGGTGACCACCACACCGCTGGGCTTGTGGGTGATGCGCACCGAGGAGTCAGTGGTGTTGACGTGCTGGCCACCCGCGCCGGACGAGCGGTACACGTCGACCTGCAGGTCGGCCGGGTCGATGTCGATGTCGACCTCTGCGGCCTCGGGAAGCACGATGACCGTGGCCGACGAAGTATGGATGCGCCCCTGGGCCTCGGTGACGGGTACGCGCTGTACCCGGTGTGGACCAGCCTCCCACTTGAGCCGGCTCCACGCGCCGTCACCCTCCACCCGGAACACCACCTCGTTGAGACCACCCATGGGCGACGGGCTCTGCGACATCACCTCGAACCGCCAGCCCTGGCGGGCGACGAAAGCCCGGTACATCTCGAAAAGATCCCGGGCGAAGAGATTGGCCTCCTCGCCGCCCTCGGCGCCCCGGATCTCGATGATGACGTTCTTGTCATCGTTGGGATCCTTGGGGAGGAGCAGCAGCTTCAGCTCTTCGGTGAGAGCCTCGACCTCGGCCCGGGCATCGTCGACCTCGGCTCGGAGCAGGTCACGCTCGTCGCCGTCGGCATCGACCGCCAGCTCGTCCGCCGCGTCGATGTCGGCCTCGCGCCGACGCAGGCGGCGCCACCGGCTCACGATGGCGTCGAGCTCCTTGTAGCGGCGGGTCTCCTGGGCGTAGCGACGTTGGTCGGCCAGTAGCTGGGGATCGCCCATCCGCTGCTCGAGATCGGTCAGCTCCTGCTCGAGATCGTCGAGGCGATCACGCATACCGCCGATCGTAGTGGGCGGTCCCTGCGTGCCTGCCGTCCAGGCGTCCAGGCGTCCAGGCGTCCAACCGGGACCGAGCGTCTTACGGGCGGGTGCCGCCGGGACGGGGTATCAGCTCGGCCAGTCACCCTCGTAGCTGATCATGCGGGCGGGTTGGCGCAGGCGGGCAGCCAGGCCGGCCACTGCCGGATACTGATCGCGGGGTGGCGACACCAGGAGCAGCTCGGCATCCGGGAGGTCTCGAGCACGGGCATCGGCGGCCACGGGTACGAGGTCGAGATCAACACCGACCGAGCAGGCCACGACGAGCGGGCGACCGTCCACGTCTGCACCGATCGCAATG
>JAXDQG010000542.1:0-12294 GCA_034667945.1 Acidimicrobiia bacterium
CGGTGATGAGTGCCGAGACCTCAGGTACTTCTTCCAACTCTGCCGTGGTGATCCAGTGCACCATTCGGGAGGTCACCGGCACAGGCGATGCCGCCACCTGCCGAAGCGTCGCAACGCTCACTACCTGGTCGTCGGGTGTGGGCACTGCGTCTTCTTCCATAGGCAAACCGTAGACCAAGCAGTGCCCCAACCGGGTGGTGTGATCGGGCGGACAGCCCGGAATAGGGCCGTCGACTTTTGTCGCGTGCGCGCACCTGTCGGCATGGAAAGAGAGGAGGTCAGGACAAGACCGAGGATGAGCGCCTCGAGGAGATCGACGGGCTCAGAATGGCCCTGGTGGAACTCTGCCTGCCGTATCCCTCAGTCGCGGCCGAAGAGACCGCCGAGCTTGTCGCCCAGCCCGCCCGGCAGCTTGTCGGCCAGTCCCCCGAGTTTGTCACCCAGCCCACCGGGCAGCTTGTCGAGCAGTTCGGCCGGGTCGATCCCGAAGCGCGACAGCAGGTCAGCAGCCTGGTCCAGGTTGACGCTGTCCGGTAGCAACTGGGCGGCTTGACTGGCTTGCTCGGGAAGGCCCCGGTCTTGGAGGAACTCCAGGATCACGCTCTTGTCGATCTGCATCAGTTGCCTTCCGGTCGGGATCCAGCGTTGGCGTACCCACTATGGGCGACCACAACGCCGTACGGTGCTCGACGGCCTCGCTTCTCGGAGCACCTCGGCGCTTCCAGGTTCGGCGCCAGTTGGATCGGGCGTTGTCGCCGTTGTGGCGGAAACCTAGACGGATGCCCTGAAGGCGCATCGCGCAAAGGTGGAAATGCATTGGAGGCCCCGCCGGATGACGACCTCTGTGGAGTGCAGACGTCAGGCGAAATGGCGGCAGACTCGGCCACTCCGAGCGTGGTGTCATTAAGGCCCCGAGTTCGCTGGTCAACCCGGGGCTACTGTGCCTATTGATGAGCACTGCACGGGTCCGCGAGCTTTGGCGCTTTCCGGTGAAGTCGTTGCAGGGAGAACGTCTCGATCGGGCGGATCTTGTCGAGGACGGCCTCCGCGGTGACCGCGAGTTGGGCATCCGGGACGAGGCGACCGGCTACATCCTCACCGGCCGACGGGAACCGCGCCTGTTGCTGGCTTCAGCGCGTCTCGACGCGGAGGGGAATACGGTCGTGGTTCTGCCCGATGGCTCCGAAGTATCGGCTGATGACCCGGCGATCGACAAAGCGCTGTCGAGCTGGCTCGGCAGAGAGGTGCGGTTGGTCAAAGGCACCTCGGCAGACCAAGGCGTGCTCGAGTACTTCGCTGACAACACCGACGACACCAGCGAGGCGGCCGAGTACGTCATGCCACCCGGCCGCTTCGTCGATTTGCGACCGGTGCTTGTGCTGACCACCGCCTCACTGGCGCAGTGCGCTTCGCTCTACCCGGACGGCGAATGGGATGCGCGCCGCCTGCGTCCGAACATTGTCGTTGAGACCGACGACGTTGGATGGGTGGAGGACGACTGGGTCAAGCAGCCATTGAGGGTGGGCGAGGTCGAACTGGCGGCTGCCGGCCTCTGCGTCCGCTGCACGATGGTGACCCGGCCGCAGCCCGGTCTTCGGGCCGATCTCGACATCTACCGCACGTTGGCGAGAGAGCACCGCGGCCGACTTGGTGTCTACGCCTTCGTCCGGCAAGCGGGGACGATCAGTGTGGGCGACATCGTCGAGACAATTTGATCTCCCATACTCATCGATCAAACCCGATGCGGTCCGCGCGGCCCAGGCACTAACCCGCGGTCAGGATGAGGTCCTGCCAGCGATCCAATTCGTCAGGCGACACGCCGGCGGCCAGGAACCATTGGGCCGCCCCGCCGAAGTCGCTATGGAGCCGGTCGAGGAACCTCTCCATGGTGGCCGCGTGCGCAGCCAGCAGCATGGCTGGTGTCTGGGCCGCGAGCTGCGTGTACTGAGGCATGGCGGCCAAGCGTTCGAGAACCTGAGCCATCCTCAGGTCGGTGGCCGCGTAGTCGGCCACGATGGCGTCACGACTCACGCCCGCGGCGTCGAGCAACATGGCCACCAGTACGCCGGTGCGGTCCTTGCCTGCGGAGCAGTGCACCAATGAAGGTGTGCCGTCTGGTTCGGTGAGCCGCCGCAGCGCAGTGACGAACGCGTCTCGGCCGAACTCGAGCAGCTGGTGATACCCCTCGGCAATGATCGAGGCGGGGTCGACGTCGGCGCGGGCCAGCGCCGCCTCGCGCTGGGCTCGGCGCTCGGCGATCATGGCGTCCGTCAAAATGTCGAGCTCGGAATAGGTCACCGAGGTTCTCCCCAGCAGCCCGCGGGCATGTTCCGCCCGCTCGCCCTCGGCGCGGAGGTCGATGACGTGACGGACGCCGAACGTCCCGGTCAGGAGAGCGACGTCGGTATTGGTGAGCTGGTGGACCGCGTCGGATCGGATGAGCACGCCACGCCTGGTGGTCCGGCCTCCATCGGCGCCAAGTCCGCCGACATCCCGGACGTTCACCGCGCCTTCCAATTCGAGCCAGAAGGGGGGTTGCATGCCGAGCTCCTCATCACCGAAGGGGTCTCCGAACCAATCTTCGATTCTCGCCCGGTCCGGGTCGGAGAGACCTCATCCAAGACTTCGACGGTGGCCGCGCCTCTCGGCGGGGAAGCCTCAGCGAGTTTCCGACGCGCCGCTCGATGGCGTTCTCGTCTTGGGTCACTGATGATCGCTAATGATGACGAGACCCCGCTGAGGTTCATCGCTTCCGACGATGACGAGGTGGCGCAATAGCTTTCGCACCGATGCCGCGCGGTGAGCTGAAAGCGTCCGCCGCACCGGCCGCGCGTAGAGGTACTCCGCGCTGATTCAGCTTTCTCACGGTTTCTTTGCACTGTCCGTAGAGGACTTATGTCCCTCTGTGGGATTGCTTCGGAACGCCTTAACTGCAGTTCGGAGGCCCTCCGGGCGGGAGGATGCCGTTTGAGCGCCTCGCGTCCCAACAGGAGCGAGGCAGAGATGAGGCAAAGATATGCAATGTAGGGACTTCTCAGTGACGCGCGGCGCCCCCAGCAGAGACCATGCCGGTGACTCAGGCGATGCCACTCTTCACCAACGGAGTCGCCGCAAAGCGGTGGCGATTGCCGGCTTGGTGGGGGCCCTACTCGTCAGTCTGCCTGCGGTACTCGTCGGTTCAACGTCCGTTGCGAACGCGTTGACGGCGGGTCTGCCGGCTTTCCCCGACAACTTGCTGGTGTTTGTCAATCGAGATTTCGTAACCATCGAGGGATTCAGCGGGCACGCCGGCCAAAGTGCGCTCGTGCAGGTCACTCGTCCGAACGTTGGGGTGGTCGGATCGGCCATTGGAGTTGTCTCCGGGGGCGATGTCGCCTTCGAGGTGAACCATCCTGGTGGCTACTGCTGGGGTGCGGGTACCGGGGTCAATGTCACACCCGACATCCAGGCCGGCGACATGGTGTCGATCAGCTTCAACGGCCAGGTGGCAGCGGCCACCACGGCACTTGACGTGTATGCCAGCGATGCAGTCCAAAACGGCACCACGGTCACTGTGGCCGGTCACATCGGCGCCGACGTGAATCGCGACAACTTCGAGCAGCGAATCATCGAGCCGGCATTGGTGGACACGGCGGTCGGCAAGCGTGACATTCGCGCCGTGCCGGGACCGCTGACCCCCGCTCCGAAGGGCGCCTATTCGTCCGGCATCGCGTTCGACACCGCAGGACCGAATACCTTCCTGGCGACCTACGTCTTCGACAACCTCGCCGACGCCACCATTGCGGCCAACGCCGCTCTGGGCGAGCGGGCCATGGCGTGGGAACTCACTGATCCGGCGGCCAACCGGCAAGGAATGACGATCGCCGAGTTCGGGGAGCCGGGTGGTCCCGGAATGGGTGGTTGCCCGAATGGTCCGCTGCAGTCCGGCCCTCCGGCGCCCACCAACATCGTGGCCGCCAATGTGTCGAATGGAATCAAGCTCACGTGGACCCCGGCCGTCGCCATCCCCGGTACTCCGGCCATCGAGGGTTATGAGGTGAAGGCGGTCACCAGCACGACGAACGCCAACGAGAAGAACATGATCGGCAAGCGCATCGTCAACCCCGCGGCGACGGAAACGACGATCCCCGGGCTGACCGCAGGCGCGACCTACGACGTCGAGGTGGTGTCGTACAGCAGCGCCGGCGAGACGTTCCCCGCCGTCCATGTGGCTCCCGTGGTGGACTACACCAAGCCAATCGTTTCGGCCTTGCCCGCGGGAGGAAGCTATCCGGTCCCTCAGCAGGTCACTCTGAAGTCAAACGAGCAGGGCTCTGACATCTACTACACGGTCGATGGCAGCGATCCTGTCAAGGATGGCAACACCACAGACGCTGCCATCCACTACACCGGGCCGATTCCCGTCTCCGGGAGCTCCACGACGCTGAAGTTCGCGGCGTTCGATCCGTCGAACAACCTCTCCGACGTCGTGACCGAGCAGTACAGCATCACGAACGATCCGGTGCCGGCAGCGACCACGTTCACGACATCGTCGGTGGGTCTCAACTCCGTGACGTTGAACTGGAACCCGGCGGCTGCCGGCGGCACCGGTTTCACCATCACCGGCTATGAGATCAATGTGTTCGATTCGGCGGGCGCGACTGTTCCCGTGAAAACGCAGAACACGAGCACCACCGAGACGACAGCCACGGTCAGCAACCTGGCGGCTGACACGCCCTACTGGTTCACGGTCAGTGCAAAGAACGACGTCAACTCGTCGTACGGGCCTGCATCGGCCAAGCTCGGGCCGCTGACGCCGCAAGGACCGGTCGTTGCCAACGCCGGGCCCGATCAGACCGGTGCCCTGCGCAACAGCACGGTGACGCTGAGCGGACTCGGGTCCTCCTCGACCCCTGGCGTGACCTATGCGTGGTCCCAGGTGCTCACGACCGGACAGACGAGCGCCGACCTGGTGACGTTGACGCCGGCGGCCAACCAGCCCCGAGATGCGACGTTCACGCTGCCCTACTACAAGTACCCGATGTCGAACTCGCCCCTGACGTTCCGACTGTCGGTGACGGTGGCGGGGGTGACCATGACCGACGACGTGGTGATCACACCCCGCTCTGACGTTGTGACGGTCTCAACAGCGAAGTGGAAGGTGGGCGACTTCCGGGTCACCGGCACCAGCTCGCCAGGTAGCACCGTCACCGTTCGCAACCCGGTCACGGGCCAGGTGTACGGCTCGACGCTGACCGACGCCCTCGGCGCCTTCGATTTCCGCATGCGTACCGGTGTGCCCACGACGAAGCCACCGTCTGTCGTCGCTGATTCCAACATGGGAGGGACCAGCACGCCCGTCAACGTGGCCGGCTGATCGAGCCAACTGCCCCCAAGGGGGCTCCCTGAATGCACACGGTGTTGGCGGCCTCTCCGGGGGCCGCCATCACCGCGCCAGGGTCCCAGACCGTCCATCTGAGGACGGCCGCCTACTCGGCTGGACGATCGCTGGGGGGTGCGATGGATCGCCTGCTCGCGTCGACTCTCGCAGCGCCCCCGGCAGGATTCGAACCTGCGACACACGGTTTAGGAATCGCCGGGCGACCGTCCCCGGCGGACTCTCAGGATCCACCTCGTATGTGTTAACCAGGGACTTTTAGGGACCCGGGTCCACGGCGATCCAACGAAATCCGCGACGATTTGGCCAGAAGCGTTACCACGGCGTTACCACGGGCCTCCCCCGGAAGCCGGCGGGTGCCGACTCCGATGCGGACAGTTCCTCTCAGGAATGGAACGATTGTTCCATCTATGAGTGGTATGGTCGGGCGCATGGATGTGGCCCATCCGGTTGAAGCGGTGATCCCCGGCGCGCAAGGGCGGATCTTGGCCGTCCTCGCAGAGACGACGGCGGAGCTCAACCTGCGCACCATTGCACGCTTGTCAGGAGTGAGCCTGGCCCACACCTCCAGAGTGCTACCCGCCCTCGTCGATCTCGGAATCGTTGAGCGGCGAGAGGCACCGCCGTCGGCGCTGTTCCGGTTCGTGCCCGAGCATGTGGCTTCACGAGCGATCACGGCATTGACGAGCGTTCGCCAAACCATCCTCGACGAACTTGGTGAATACGCCGCAACGCTCGATCCCGCCCCGGTGAGCGTGGTGGTATTCGGCTCGCTGGCTCGGGGTGAGGCCGTCGCTGAAAGCGACATCGACGTTGTCATCGTGCGACCGCGCGGCGTCCACGAGGACGACGATGAGTGGAGCGCCGGCGTGGCGGACTGGCGGGAGCATGCGCAGCGAATGTCGGGCAACCGCATCGATGTGTTGGAGGTCTCGGAGGACGATGTGGGCCCTCGTCTCCGTGCGCGCAAGCAGGTCTGGTCCGACATCAGGCGTGACGGCGTGGTCGTACACGGTCGGTCACTCGACGCCCTCCGGGAGAGTGTCGTTGCCTGAGCAGATGCGCACGCGACCCGTGACCGCGGGCCACGTACGTTCTTACGTCGCCAAGGCAGATGAATACCTGGCTGCCGCAATGGCGGAGCTCGAGGCTGGGCGCTCCATCGCAGCGACAAGCCTCGCGATTCACGCGGCGATCAACGCCGCCGACGCCGTCACCGGCGTCTGACTCGGAAGGCGCGCTGCCGGGCAAGATCACGATGAGGCGCTGAAGCTCCTCCAGCAGGCGGGGGAGTACGGTGCCGAAGTCGAGCGCCACCTCGGGCGTCTCTTGCCGCTCAAGACGAAGGCGGAATACGAGCCTGACGATGTCCCGCTCTCCGAGGCTAAGCGGGCAGTAGAGCGCGTTGCGTGGCAGTTGCAGCCCGGCTATCCACCGAGTTCCCTGACTGATGGTCGGCCCCAGCGGCCTCATTATCGGCGATGACTACCTCGGCATCGTGCTTTCTTCGTTGAGATGGCGGTCGTGGCCTGCGCCCTCGCTTTATAGATGGACCTGTCGATGGCGAATACGAAGACCATCCGCTCACGTTCTCTCGCCCTAGATCCTGGAGCTGAGAGGAAGGCAGTTCGAGGGCATCGTCCTCAAGAATGGCCATTTACCGCGCTTGCGGCGGCGCGCCCCGTGAGCGGAAAGGTGAAGCGGTCTGCGTGGTTGGGGCTACGGCCCGAAGCGGATGCTCCCGCGCCACAGCGAGGGCTTCAGGCAGCCGCTCGATGTCCTGTTTGGTCCCCATACACGGTGTGGCGACGTCAGCGTGCTCTAACGCTTCGTTACTGTTTGTGCTTCGTCATCGTGTCGGCGGGCTCCACACCGGCTTGGTCGCTGCCGCTGGCACGCCTCCGCCGCACGAACGCGTCAATGGCGTCCGCTGGGACACCGCATCAACCGGTCAAGCGACGCCGTGGTGCGCAGCGCCGAGACCTTCAACATCAGCCTCGACTACGTCCTCGTCGGCACCGTCCCGCGCCGGCGCCCTCCCACACCGCTGTGGTGATGCACCAACGGCGAGCGCTCCGGTCTGAGCCCCTGTACGTTCGGCGCCTGGGAGCCGAAGGCGGTCGCAAGCGCGGCCAGCAACACGATCCGTCTGGCCCGCTCGCCTCTCGCCGGCCGTTCAAGGCGGCGGTTGCCGCGCGGCTGATGTCGCACAACCCTCTCGTCGGAATTCGGCGCCCGACCGCCGGACGGTCGCCCCCCGGCACTGGTTCCCGGAGGAGGCTCGGGAGTTCTTGCGGCTCGAGCAAGGCGACGGATGTGGCCGCTGTGGGCGTTCCTGCTCAGGTAAGGGCTGCGCATCGGCGAGCTGGTCTGACTGCGGTGGCCCAACATCGATCTCCCGACGCGGGTCGTCCGGATCGTCGAGTTCGCCTCGACACTGGGCTACGAGGTCACGGCTTCCGCGGGCAAGAGCCGAGACGCCGTCCGGACGATCGAGGTCGACGACGGCCTCATCGGGGCGCTGTGCCTCCAACGCAAACAGCAGGCGGCCGAACGCCTCGACATCGGAGCCTACGAGGAGAGCCACGTGGTGTTCACCCGTCCCGACTTCGTACGTCGATGAGCGGCGTGGCGGCTGCTGTCCCGGAGCATCTGGCACGCAACCATCGAACAGTCCCCTCGTCGTCGACGCCACGCAGGCCGCCGACCAGTTCGGCCTGCGACAAGCGCAGTTCCCTGGCTTATAGGGTGCAACATCATCCCCGGCAGCGGCGAGCCGACTGTTGATTGCGCCCGAAGAACAACGCCAGTTGAAGTCTGGGCCAAGGCGGGGCGAGCAGCCAGGCGGCGCGGGCTTGGAATCGGTCGTGATTCATTGCCGCGGCGACGCCCGCGCCGTGCTTGATCGCTGTCGCGAGGTGCTGAGCGTCGTCCTCGACCACCAGGCAGACCCGTGGCCTGCTGTCCACGAGCGGCGCCGGCTTCTTCCCCGCTGGTTTGTTGACGCCTGTGTCGACGAGTCCAAGGAGGAGATGGAACGGTGGCTTGCCGAGTGGCGCGCCCTTCCACCAGACCGACGGGGCGCCGCGGCTGATACCGCGGCCTGGTCGCTGGCGAACTGGCTGATGTTCCTCCAACCGGATGAACGACAGTGGTTCTGGTGGGGCGCCTCGGTCGACGATGAAGACACCGTGCGGGTAGAACTTGAGGTCGCCGGGTCGCCGGGTCGCCGTGGCCGCGGGGCGCGTTCAGCTGGCTGGCTCGAGCTGCTGGCGCCACAGCGGTCGTGGTCGTCGACGACCCCTGACCCTCACCTGCCAAGAGGCGGCGACGATACCCCTCCTCCGGCTCCTCAAACGGGCTCTGGCTTCCAGTTCCGCCCGCCGTACCTGGCGCGGGTCCGAACGACGGAGTCCGTGAAGGAAGCCACTGCCTGGGCCACCCGCTCGTTGTTCTCGGCGCGGGCAGACACTCCGCAGTGCATCGCGCTCAGAGCATTGTCGTCACAGTCCCACGAATTCTCGCCTTTGCCCGGAACCGAAACAGCATGACTCGGCTTGATCTCAGCGGCGTAGCCCACGTTGCCGAACCAGCGCGGGCGTTTGCGCACCCATCTCTCGATCTCCACGCGCGCCTCGACGCCGCCCTCGGGTAACGGGATCTCACTGGTAGCTGCGAAGACAGCTTCGTGGCTGGCCGTGACTTTGCCGAGAAACGTATCGAGAGGATGCCAGGAGCCATGGCGCCACTTGGGAATCCGAGACGACCACGAATCTGGATCGCACCACAGTGACCACCGCAGCGCGTTGTCGTCATTGGCCAGTTGGACTTCCCGGCCCGAGTACGTCGAGAACAGCCCATCTGAGCGCGCTGACTGCGCCTGGATGCGCCGATTCAGGCGGTGCAAGACCGCTGGACCGCTGAGTGAGGCGGACAGCCAGAGAACCCGTCCGAGATGGACATGCCAGGAGAAGTCCGACTCACCGCCCGGCTCGAACCCGACGCCGATACTCACCGCGTTGGAGACTGTAGGAACGTGAACCTCCAGCCTCGCCTCCAGCTCCAGTGCTTTCTTGTCGGGCCGGATGCCGCATGACGAGCAATCCATCCACCCCTTGTGCTCCTCCCAGCGGTGGTCTCGAAGCCGACACCTGATCGGTCGGGGCCAAGGGAAACGGTCCAAAAAGATTCGCCGGGAAAGACCCGGGTCATCCTTCTCGTTGATTGCGAAGAAATGGACACTCCGATCAGTCTTCATAAACGAACTTCTAGATCCCTGTCCCTCGATCACTTTCCTTCCTCCGGGTGCTTGGCCACGTACTCACGTGCCCTGCGATAAGGGCAGTAGTGCTGATGACCATCCGCGGTGTCATTGCAGAAGGCACAGGTCAACTCGTCCTCGGTGAAGGAGGCGAGATCCCGGACGATGGCTTCCAGCTCGTCGGCGTATTCGTAGGGGTCGAACGGCTTGGGCCAGGTGTGGCCGCAGGCACCGACTCGGTGGTTGTACGCGCCGCATCGGTGCGGGAGGTCGTGGCCCGCGTCTAGCGAGCACTCATGGGGGAGGTAATCCACAGGTCGATCGCGGGGAATTACATCGCTGGCTTGGCTTCTGCTCACGGCAAGTCCGTCCCGCCGATAACCATGCCAACGATGACCACGGCGAGAACGATCCATCCGTTCATCAACTGATCCCATGAATAGCCTGATGGAAATCGAGAACGTCATCGGAGCTGATCGGCGGGCCGCTATGGGTCTCCAGCATCTCGGGGACCACCTCGAAGCGGTGAACTTCCACCAGTGCTCGCAATGCGCGGAATATACGATCGGCTTCGGCCGGCCCGCAGACCACCTCGTCGCAAGATGGGCAGATCAAGGCATAAGTGGAGGTACCGCTGTAAGGATTGACCATCAGGGTGATCTCATCGGTCAGCACAGTGATGCTGTCACAGGTGGGGCATAGCATCTCTACCGGTATCGGTGTGTATTTCATGGTTCGTCCATCTCAGTCCCCTCGGGCATCGGCGTTCTTGGCCAGAGCATCCCGCCAGGCATACTCGGCGCTGATGGTGATCTTGCCGTGGCCTCGGGTGGTCAGATACTTCGCCTCCCGCAGAGCCTTGATCGCCCGCGAGATGCGCGGCTGATAGACGTTCAGCTCCGTTGCGATCTCTGCCTGATTGAGCCGGACCTCGTTCGTCTTGGACATGCGGCGGCAGAGGAACAAGAAGACCCGCAAATCGAAGTCGCTGATCCGCTTGGCGAGAGTCACGTCCTCAACATCTACGAAGACCATGACGTAGGCCCTCCTTGCTTCACTGTCGCCACTCTTCCGTTTCCTGTTCTTGGTAAGATCAACCAGTCCTACTCGCTCCGGCAGTTCTAAGAAGCGGGTCGTCCGATTGTCCCTGGCCACACCAGATTATATCGGATGGCCCGCTTTTTCTATGCTGGTAGCCGTACGTCTTTATACTCACACGGAATGTGGAAACGGGGTGCTAGCAGCACTTTCTCCAGGAGCCTTCTTCTCTTCTCTAGTGGGGAGGGGAAGAGGCGAGCGAAGCTCCACCGTTTCATTTAAGCAACGGTCCCCAGGGCCGCGCCAAACACGCACTGAGCAGGGCGTCAGCATTTGAGCGGCGAATCCTCTAACGCACAAGCTCACCGGGCTACGCCCGGCTTGCTATCCCTCCGATGCCTTCCTTCCGCCGCTGGTCAAGCGAGAAGTGGTGACTCACCTCGGTGGTAGTGGCTTGATGCACACAAAGGCGTCGTCGAGGACACCGACCGTCGGTGGGGCTTAAAGCCACCGTCGTAGTTCCCGTCCCCGCCCCGCAGTATCCCGATCGTCTTCTGGCCCACGAGCGCGATGGCCGGGTCCTCAGTAGCGGCAAAAGTCACTCAAAACGTGGGTGTGGCCCGGGACACTGCCGGGTAACCCGCCCAAGCCGTGAGGCTGGGAGCCGCACGTGAAGGCGAGACGACCTATGAGTGACGACTTCAACCAGAGGAAAACGATGCCAGAGAATGACGTGGAGAGCCGAGTAAACGCCCTAGAGACGGCTCAGGCGACCCAGGCGGCGACATTGGCGGGGGCGCAGGCGACACAGTCCGCGGCCATGGCCGGAATGGCTTCAACAAACGCTGCAGCACACGCCGGGACGGTGGGATCGATGGTGGCCGGTAGCGCCGGTTTCATCGCTGGTCTCGTGCTGGGCATGGTCATTGCTCAGATTCGCTCCTAAATCAGCATTTGCGCGTAAGAGGCACCCTCGGTTGTTGCCGGGGGTGCCTCTCGCTCGACAACACCCCACGACGACGAATGAGCCCCTAGTCACGGAACATCTTCTTTGCGTCTTTTTCTTGACGCAGAAGGAGCTAGATGACTCCGAGAAGACGCAATAAGAGGAGAATGAGAAGAACCGCTACAACGGTGCCGAGGACGTTCACACATGCAATGGTCCCATAGGCCACCGTGAAGCGATCACGATGAAGGGCGGACTTCAGTTCTCGAAGCCCACTAGTTCCGCCAGGTCGGCTTCGGCGCCGACAGGGAAGCCGGACTCCGATACGGCGCGGAGGGCTCTCAGAACCTCGACGATGGCGGCCTTTGCGTCCTCCACGGTGGGAAGTTCTAACGCCGTGTAGATCTGGTCCACCTCGTCCTCGTAGTCGAGGGTATCCGCTGGGTCGATCGCGTCGACGCCCTTGCGGAGCGACTCCATGTCCATTGCCTCAGGCATGCGGGGAACACTACGCCGACAGGGCCACCAGATGCCTCGGGACCCCCAGGAGCGCTCTGCGATCCCTTATCGTGCCCTTGGGGTGGTCCAGAGGGCTCGCGAAGGACTGACGCCGTGCATTTCAAAGAGTGGATGGAGCTCGTCGTCCGGGCGTTCGAGGCCCTCGGAGTGGGC
>JAXDQG010000543.1:0-5534 GCA_034667945.1 Acidimicrobiia bacterium
CCAATGCTCCGCTGAACCCTCGTACTCGCTTCCAGTAGCACGACGTGTTGACCGATGCGACGTACCGGCCAGGCGCGATCTGGCTGCCGACGACGTGCATGCCGTCTGAGAACGCCGGACCCGGGGGCGGCGGAGGCGGCGGAGGCGCAACAGGACACGGCCGACCCTGCGAAGCCAACGACGACTTCAACCAACCGCCCTGCACGGGCGAGATCAGGCCGACATTGACGTGCCAATCCACGTCCACGCAGTTGATGCCTCCCTGCGCGGCAAGAGCGACGAGGAAGGCGTACTTCGTCAGCTCGCAGCTGGGGACCCGCCACAGGAGGCCGGCCGCCTGGTTCCAGTTGACCAGCCCGTTCTCGGCGTTCCATTGGACATCGGCGCAGGCCAGCTGGCCTCTCGTGCCGAGCGCCAACATGACTTCGTACTGCTCGTTCGGGCACTTCACGCCGGCGGCGCTCATCCACCGGACCTCGACCGGATCGATCAAGCCTTGCGCTGCCGCGTAGTCCACGTCGGCGCAGCGCAGCTGGACGCCCTGGGCGAGTTGCTGCGTCATGAGCGTGTAATGGCTTGTGACCGCTCCGGCTGGCGAAGCCCCGACGCCAAGCATTCCGAGGAGCAGCAGGCCAACGAAGGCTGCCGCTTTGGATAGGCGCGCCACTGAGCGCGCCCCGTCTGGTCGTTTCATCTCTCCCTTTCGCTTGGCGTCGGGATGACGTCAAGATCCCCCGTGCCTCACGTAGTGAGAAACAAAGCTCTCACACACCGTATCGGCACTTAATGACTGTTGATGAGGGCGCAGCAGTCGGCCTAGGAGGCCTCGACTGAGGCTTCAGGCGCCTCGAACGGTCGTGCCGGCAGCAGCTCCACGCCGTAGCCCCGGACCTGGAAGCAGACAGGCTTGCCCGCCTTGGCGGCGTCCTCGATGCCGATCAGCAGTCGGTCGAGGTCGTCCTCGTCCACGACGCGCCGACGTCGCTGTCGCTCGCCCCTTGGGTGCCGTCGACCGTCCACGAGTTGCCGTCCCCGCTGCATCCCTGGACCCGCTGATGGGCCGCCGCACGAAGTTCCGCGACGACCGGCTGCTGCGTGACCTCGCCCGGCCATCCGTCGAAAGCTTTCGCCGACACCATGCGTCGAATCGACGTCGAATCGATGCGTACGCCGCATTTTTTGGACGCCTGGGCACGGGTGCAGTGACGTAAATAGCGGTACTGCCACGCAGAGTGGCCGAAGTCGGATTCAACTTTGCGAGCGAATTCGCTCCACCACTCGCCCCGCGTTGTCGGCCACGATGACCCGCTCCACCCAGTCCCCGGGGAAGATTCCGTGCTCGATCAGCCCGGGCACGGTCGCCAGCGCGCCGCTCAACGGCAACGGATCGGTCAACAACCCGAACCACGCCTTCATCAGCACGTTGCCGTTGTCCGACAACTCCGCCGAGCGCACAACGTCGACGGCCCCCAAGCCCCGCAAGCGATCCGCCAGCACCCCCGGGGCGAAATCCAGGGCCTCGACAGGCACCCCGAACGCACCCAGCTGCGCCACCAACTTCGTCTCGTCGGCTACGACGACGAAGCGGTCGGCCATGTCGGCCACGATCTTCTCGCGGGTGTGTGCGCCGCCCCCGCCTTTGATCAGGTTCAAGGCCGGATCGATCTCGTCCGCCCCATCCACGGCGATGTCGAGTCGCCCGAGCTCATCCGGCGTCACCACGACCAGCCCGAAGGACCGGGCCAACTCCTCGGTCCGCCGTGACGTCGCCGTGCACACCACGTCGGCCTTCCGTTCACCGAGCGCGGTGATCGTCCAGAACACGGTCGACCCGGTGCCGAGGCCCACCGCCATCCCGTCCTCGATCAGTCCGGCGGCATGACGACCGGCCACCTCTTTGGCGCGCGCCAGCGGATCCTCGCTCATCCGAACTGCTGCGTCGCAGCGGGCAGGCCGGCGAATGCCATCTCGCGAACTCTCCTTCGAGACGCCGACCCCTCGGTCGGGCCGCCCGACGCTAGCCGAGCGCCCGCGAGCGGATCACACGGCCGTGAGTCAGACCGCCGCCAAAGGCGTGGGCATGCCCATCACCCCGGGCCGGCAGCGGAAAATCGACCCGCCCTTGCTCGGATCGTCCGTGTTGTCCGAGGTGACCAGGTACATGTCCGCCCAATCGGGACCACCGAAGGCAACGCTGGTCACCCACTTGGCCGGCACCTTCACCTCACCGATCTCCTCGCCGGTCGGCGACAGCTGAACCGCTCGCCCGGCCCCCACGTGGGCCACCCACAGGTTGCCGTCGGCATCGACGCACATACCGTCGGGGATGCCGCGGGCGAATGCCTCCCGCCCGAGGTGACGGCGGTTTGACACGGAACCGTCCGTCGCCACGTCGTGCGCCCACACGCCCTTGGAGGTGGAATCGACGTGGTACAAGGTCCGCCCATCGGGCGAGAACCCAATGCCGTTCGACACCTCGACTCCGCCGTACAGCTCCTCGACCTTGCCGCCCGGGCTCACCCGGTAGCACTCACCTGGCGTCTTGGGACCCTTCAGGTCGCTCAGATCGGAGCGGATGGCGCCGACGTACACCCGCCCCTGGGAGTCGGTGTGCAGGTCGTTCCAGTGCTTGACGCCGTCCAGCGCGAGCACGACACGCATGTCGCCGTCGCGCCAGTGCGACACATCCGGTCCGGTCATCAACACTCCGCCCTCCGCGTGCAGCGCCAAGCCGCCCACCATCCGCCGGTCAGGCACCACCGAGTCGATCGTGCCGTCGGGCGAGCGGCGGAACACCCCGCCCTTGGTGGCATCGGTGAACCACAGGTTCCCCGCCTCGTCGACACGTGGCCCCTCGACCAGCCCATATCCGCAAGCCAGCAGCTCCAGCTCCATGTCCGTTCCCCCTTGTCAGACCGCCGACTGTGCCCGGCCGGAAGCGCGCTGAACACTGTCAGCCCAGACGGGCCGACAGCTCCTCCACCGTGTACGAGCCGGGCGGGCGTCGCTCACGAGCCATCTCGTTGGCGAGGTCCTGCAACATGGCGTTCA
The DNA here is from genome assembly GCA_034667945.1 of Acidimicrobiia bacterium. Taxonomy (GTDB): domain Bacteria; phylum Actinomycetota; class Acidimicrobiia; order Acidimicrobiales; family CAIXPF01; genus JAXDQG01. The sequence goes on from JAXDQG010000543.1 coordinate 3,052, forward strand.
CGGGCGTCGCAACCCCGTGCAAGCGGCCCAGCAGCACGATCTCGCCGTTCAGGAAATCTGCCTCGATCGAGCCCGTTCCCCGGGCCAGGCTCTGCCACGACGACGAGCCCTTGTGCTTGTCCTCACCGACCGATTTGATCGTGACCCGGGCCCGCCGCTCGGAATCCTGCGGCGCCCACGCGATGCCCGCCGCTTGGAGCACCGCGCGCCCCTCGGCCCTACAACCCTTGGCAATCGGGCTCTCGCGGCCAACCCGGCCGCACGCCGCGTCCAGTGAGTTCCCCAGGTTCATCAGCAGCTTGTCGTACTTCTTGTCCATCACCGCCGGGTCGGGCGTCGACAAGAGCTCCGACGCCTCCATGGCCGCCGCCAGTTCCATGGCGACGTCGTCCACGCCGGCCGGATATCGCCCCAGGTCCAGCAGGCCAGGACTGTCGTCGGAGTGCGAGAGCACGACACCCGGCTCGAGAAAGGTCGCCGGCAGCATGACGCACAGTCCGTACACGCGCTCGAAGCGCCGCAACGCCATGCGCTCGTTGGCCACGCCGTTCTGGGCAGACACCACCGGGCCGCGATAGCCACATGCCACCAGGTCGTCCAGCGCGGCCACGGTGTCCTGGCTCTTCATGGTCAGCATCACCACGTCGCCTGGCCGCCACTGCAGGTGCCGAGGGTGATCGACCACCGGGACGTCCAGCTGCTCGTGCCGATTGGGGCTGCGCAGCTCCATGCCGCTGCGGGCCAGCGCCTCGTAGTGGGCGCCCCGGGCCACCAACACGACCTCCTGGCCGTGGAGGTGCATGAACCCGCCGATGACGCCGCCCACGCCGCCGGCGCCGTAGATGATCGTGCGCACAGGAAGCTCAGCTGGCCACGCGTCGGGCACCCGGAGGGGCCAACTCGTCGAGCATGCGCCACGCCGCCGAGGCGACCTCCTGGACCGCCCGGTCGAACACCTCGCGGTTGGCCGCCGAGGGCGCCCGATAGCCCGATAGCTTGCGGACGAACTGCAGCGCAGCGGCGTCCACGTCCTCGCGGGTGGCGGAAGGCTCTGCGCCACGCAGGGTCTTGATCGATCGACACATCTCAATGCCTCGTCTCTACGAATCTCCGAAAGCGCCCGAGCCCGCACGCGCCCGGGCTCTCAGCGCGGACGGTCGCCCATGATCGTCACCCGCTCCATGCGGCGGTGAGCAGGATAGAAATCGGGCACGGCGTAATGCTGGGTGCAGCGGTTGTCCCACATGGCGAAGCTGTCGGGCTGCCAGCGGAACCGACACTGGTACTGCGGCACCGATGCCTGCGCCGTCAACAGCTCGAGCAGCCGCTTGCTCTCATCTGGCTCCACGTCCTTGATGTACATCGTGAACGGCTTGTTCACGAACAGCGCCTTGCTACCGGTCTCGGGGTGGGTCCGCACGACCGGGTGGGACTGCGGAGGGAACTCCCGCAACGACTCTTCCCGCTTCTCGGCCGACATCCCCCGCCCGAACACCTTCTCCATGGAGTGGACGGCGACTTTGCCGTCGATCTGCTCCTTCACCCGGTCGGGCAGACGCTCGTAGGCCAGCTGCATGTTGGCCCAGACGGTGTCACCGCCGACTGCGGGGATGATGCACCCGCGCAACACGGAGCCCAACGGGGGACAGGCCCGGAAGGTGACGTCGGTGTGCCAGGTCTCGGCCGCGTTGGGTTTCTCGGCGGTCGACTCCAGCACGATGACCTCGGGGTGTTCGGGCACGTTGGCCACGAACGGATGGATCTCGAGGCGCCCCCACCTCTGGCCGAAGGCCACGTGTTGGGCGGTGGTGACGTGCCCCTGGCTGCGGAAGAAGAGGACCTTGTACCGCAGGAAGGCGTCGTGCAGCTCGTCGAACGTGTCGGCGTCGAGCGCGGCCAGGTCGACGCCGGCGACCTCTGCACCGATAGCACCGGTCAGCGGGGAAACCCGGATGCCGTCGTAGAGCCGATCCGTCGCCTCGAGCAGTGTCATGGCGCACCCCCTTCGCGCCCCGGTCAGGCCCGGGCTGTTCGGCGGCGAGGTTACTCGTCCGCCGAGAGCCCGCCCACCAGGTCGCCGGCCGGTACGTTGACGAGCGGTGCCCCTCCTCCTGCTGGCCGTCATCGTGGCGTTGGCGGTCTTCTCGGTCGTGCGGGGCCGCCTGGCCGCCACCCGCATGGCCCAGGCCAGCGAAGTGCTCCACGCGGACCTGCTTGGGAGCGACATCCGGCGGATGGGCGGCGCAACCTGCATCGGCCACGACGCCCGAGCCCTGGGCCCCATGCGGGGGATGGGCGCGCTGGCGCTCACCGGAACGCAGCTGCGCTTTGTCCACGGCAAAACGGGTCGGGCCGTCAGCTTGCCCCTCGACCAGATCGTCGAGGCCACCGCAGCGCGATCGTTCAGCGCCGGGTCGTCGCCGCTGCGCGTGCCCCGCCGCCGCCCGGTCCTGGTCGTGCACTGGGTGACCGGGTCCGGAGCA
>JAXDQG010000544.1:0-3183 GCA_034667945.1 Acidimicrobiia bacterium
TCGCCGATCACGACCCGGGCACCCTCCGACACGAACAGCTCGGCTGTGGCCGCGCCGATGCCCGAGGCCGCTCCGGTGATGACCGCCACCTTGTCGTCAAGTCGTCCCATGGATCGCTCCGGTCCTAGATGAAGCCAGTTCAGCCGTGGGCACCGGCACCAGCCCCCGCGAGTACGTGCACCACGCAGACTGCCCCGATCCCGACCATGTGGGCCAGCCCGAGCCGGGCGCCCGGTTGTTGGCGGTCACCGGCCTCGCCCCGGAGCTGCCGGGTGATCTCCACCACCTGGCCGGCTCCCGTCGGACCCAGGGGATGGCCCATGGCCAACAGCCCACCGGAGGGACTGACCGCGCAGCGTCCCCCGATGTCGAAAGCGCCGGCCTCCAGCTCGGCCGCGGCGTCACCCGGAGCGCACAGGCCCATGGCCTCGAGGTAGAGCAGCTCTTCGATGGAGAAGGCGTCGTGCAGCTCGATCACGTCGAGGTCGCCGGCAGCCACGCCGGCCTGCTCCAGGGCCAACGCAGTGGTCTCACCGGTCAGCGTGGCGTCGATATCGACCCCGGGCTCGTAGAAACCCTGGCTCCGGGTGACGGAAGCGACGATGCGGGGACAGCGAGCCGCCTCCAACCCCAGGCGCGCAATGGCCTCGTCCGACGCCACCAGCACGGCAGCCGCGCCCTCCCCCACCGGGCAGCACTGCAGCCGGGTGAGCGTGCCCGAGATGGGATCGGCCAGGATCTCCTCCATCGAGCGCTCTTTCTGGCGTTGGGCGTAGGGGTTGCGCGCCCCGTTGCGGTGGTTCTTCCAGGCCACGCGGGCGACCTGCTCGGCCGAGACCCCGTAGAGCTGCATGTAGGCGTTGGCCAGCAGCGCGAAGTGGGTGAACGGCACCACCGATCCGCCTTCCAGCGAGCCGATGCCGGCCTTGGGCGGAGCCTGCCGCCAGCCCTCGGCCTTGTCGACCCCGAGGGCCAGGGCCACGTCCGACCGGCCGGAGGCAACCTCCAAAGAGGCCAGCGCCACCGCGGTGGACCCGGAGGCAGAGGCGTTCTCCACCTGCTGGATGGCAAGCCCGCTGGCGCCAAGGCGCGACAGCAGGATCCGTCCCGGGGCCATGCCCAACAGCGCCGAGCCGACGTAGGCCGCTTCGACCGTCGGCCAGGTGATGCCGGCATCGGCCAAGGCGGCCCGCACGGCGGTGACGCCGAGGTCGACGAACGTCGTGTCGGAGGCCGACTGGTACCGATGGAGGCCGACGCCGATGACCCGCACCGGACGGTCGGCCAGCGGATTGCGGCCCATCAGCCGGCCACCCGCCAGCGGAAGTGCTCGCCTGGCGTCACCAGGCCCTCCACCCGATCGCCCGCCTCCACCTCGTTGCCCTCCAACACCCCTTTGAGCGATAGCCCGGTTGGCAGATCGACCTGGACGACGACGAACGGCGCCGGAAGATGCGCCTGGTGATGACGATGGACGAGCGCGAACGAACGCACCACGCCCTGGGCGGGAATGTCCGCGGCCTCGTGGTTGGCCGGCGACGCGCCACAGCGCTCGCAGCCATAGCGTTCGGCAGGGAACGCCACCAGTCCGCACACTCGACAGCGCGAGCCGTGCAAGCGCGGTGGCGTCCCCGCCTCGAACAGCGCTCCCCTGGGGGAAGCGCTCACCGGCCGGTGAAGCTCGGGTCGCGCTTCTCGACGAAGGCTCGCTGGGCTTCCTTGGCATCCGCGCTGCGCATGGAGGCGTCTTCCATGGCCAGCGACAAGGGCAGGATCTGGCCGGCCTGCGAGCGCAGCCACTGGTTGATCGGCACCTTGGAGGCAATGATGGCCTTCAGGGGGCCAGTGGCCAGGCGGGTGGCGATCTCCTCGGCCTTCTTCAGCAGGTCGCTGTCGTCGACCACGAAGTTCACCAGGCCCATCCGCTCGGCTTCCTCGGCGTTGACCCGGTCGCCGGTCATGAGGAAGTACTTGGCCCGGTTGATCCCGATGAGGAACGGCCAGATGACCTGACCGCCGTCACCGGCGCCTATGCCCATCTTCACGTGGGTATCGGCGAAGACGGCCGAGCGGCCGGCCACCACGACGTCGCAGAGCAGCGCCACGGTGGCGCCGAGGCCCATGGCGTAGCCATTGACCGCCGAGACGATCGGCTTCTGGCAGTCGAGCAGGTTGTCCACGATGCGGCTGGCCTCGAGCATCATGTTGCCCCCGCCGCCACCGCCTGGCGCGGAGCCGCCGGAGAAGTCGCCGCCGGCGCAGAAGGCCCGGCCCTCGCCGGTGAGGACCAGGCATTTCGCCTGACGGTCGTCGTCGAAGTCGCGTGCGATGCGCGACAGCTCGGTGTGCATGCGCCCGTTGACGGCGTTGAGGCGCTCGGGACGGTTGAGTGTCGCGATGGCCACCCCGTTGTCCCGCTTCTCGATGCGAATGGTCTGGTAGTCGGCCTGGTCAAGCATGTGCGGGAACTTACACGTCGACCCATGGGGGCTGAGCCCGATCGCGTCGCTCGATGCGCCGGCGCCGCGCGCCCGTGGGTGTGCTGACGTACGCGTCCCCCGGGGCCTGCCGTACGCTGCGCGGCTCGTGGAGAGCTCCCGCCCGCGCCGCGCTGAACTGCGGCTTCCCCTGACCGGCGTCACCGTGTTGGACCTCGGCCAGATCTACCAGGGCCCCTACGCCTGCTTCCTCATGGCGATGGCCGGGGCCGACGTCGTGAAGGTCGAGCCGCCCGAGGGTGAGCCGACCCGTCGACGAGCGCGCTACGCCGGGGCATCGCTGCCGATGGCCATCCTCAACTCGTGCAAGCGGGGCATGACGCTCAACCTGAAGTCGCCCGAGGGTCGCGCGTTGCTTTTGCGCCTGGTTGCGAAGGCTGACGTCTTGCTCGAGAACTACGCGCCCACGGTGACCGAGCGTTTGGGGGTCGGGCCGGAGGTGCTGCAGGCCGTCAATCCCCGACTGATCTACGCCTCGGGATCCGGTTACGGCCGCTCGGGTCCGTCGCGTGACGACCTGGCCATGGACCTGACGGTGCAGGCCCGGGCCGGGTTCATGTCGGTGACCGGCGAGCCGGACCGTCCGCCGGTGAAAGCGGGCCCGGCGGTGTGCGACTTCCTGGGCGGGACACATCTCTATGGGGGGATCGTCACCGCTCTGTTCGAACGGGAGCGGACCGGTGTC
>JAXDQG010000545.1:0-4152 GCA_034667945.1 Acidimicrobiia bacterium
TTTTTGGATTACGTCGACGTCCGCCTGGCTGCGGACGGGAGCCCAGTCGGCGAAATCGAGGGCGACGCCTTGATAATCATCGAGCACCGCTACCCGTGGCATGTGCGTCTCACCTCGATGTTGGGAGGGGTGGGAAGGCGCTGTGGCGGCCCGGAGCGTAGCCGGGAATCAGGCTGGGTCGCCCCCCTCTCCTGGCGATGACCCATCTTCAAAAAACCCTCAATAAATTCGCACGATCTCGTCCCGAGGGCTTGACCAACTGACCCGTGTTGCACCGATTCGACCGGGATTCGGTGAACGACGGGCGCCGAAAAGTGTCATACCTGCGGAGCATGATGAGATTCACGGGTCGGCGCCGCCCACTTATGGCACCCACATGACCACTGAAGGTGCTAAGAGCATGTGTGAGGTGCCCCAATGTCCGACGACGCCATTCCCTATGTCCACGGTCGCGACCTCCTTCCCATCCGCCGCCAGCGGCACCGTCCCAATCCCCGGCTCGAACGTCTCCTCGCCGACGAAGCCCACATCCGGCAACAGATCAACGACCTCGACGCCATGGTCGTCGCCGCCAGCACAAGGCGGCGCGAGCTCCTCGACGAGCTCGGCGCGCTCATCGATCGGATTCGGCCATCCTGTATCGGCGCACGGGGCCGGCGCCGTCCCGCCATCTCCCACGAAGAGCCGCTGCCGCCCACCGCCAAGCGCCCGAGGCGGCTCTGGGGACGGGAGCTCAGAGCCATCTGCCTGGCGTTCCTCCAGAAAGCCGGCACGGCGCTCACGCTTCGCCAACTGCACGCCCTGCTCCATCGAGCGGGTTACGCCATTGCCCACCAGCACCCGGTGAAGACACTCGCCGATGCCATGGGGCACGAGGTCCAGCACGGACGCGCACGACGGGTCGCCCGTGCCACCTACGAAGTGCCAGCGGACGATGCCCTGCACGACGTCTCCACGATCCCGCTGTGGTGACGTGACTCGGCCTGGTCAGGGCCTCCGATAGTGCTCTACCGACGGCGGCATCGCCACGTCAGGCTGCAAATCACCAGAAGGGACCGGCTCTCCGGCGAGTAGCTGCAACGGGATCACCCCGGCCCAAGCATCTCCGGCGATGTCGTCCGGGTCGTCCTTCGGGTCGCCGGTGCGCACCTTCGCCGATCCCTCGACGATGGGCAACGCCAGCACAACCGTCTGTCGCAATTCCACCGCAGTGTGAGCACGCAATTCCTTGGCTCGTCCAGGGATCACATGGTCGATGATCACGTCCAGCGCCCGCAGCTTCTCGTCTGGGTCTTCCACCACCCGGGGCGAGCCCAACAGCATCACCGATCGGTAATTCATCGAGGAATGAAAGCCGCTCCGCGCCACGACCAAGCCATCCAAGAGGGTCACCGTCAGACAGGCCGCCGCGCCGCTGCCCAACGTCCGCAGCATGCGCGAGGCCACAGATCCATGGAGATAGACCGTGTCGCCCTCGCGCCCGTGGATGGTGGGCACTACGAACGGTTGCGCCTCGTGCACGAAGCCCAAATGGCAGATCACGCCCTCGTCCAAGATGGCGTCGATGACTTCGCGGTCGAAGGAGCCTCGCTCCGGCAACCGCTTGAGCCTGGTCCGATCGGTCGGATCGAGAGGAGGAGGCTCCGACATCAGAGGGCGAACCCGACGAGCTTCGTGTCCAGGTACTCGAGAATGCCTTCCTGACCGCCCTCGCGACCCAGCCCCGACTCTTTCACGCCTCCGAAGGGCGCGGCAGCAGCCGTGGGATTGATGTCGTTGACCCCGACGATGCCGAAGCGGAGTCGCTCGACGGTCCGAAATGCCCGCCCCAAGTCGTTCGTGTACACGTAGCTGGCGAGGCCGTACGAGGTGTCGTTTGCCATCGCCAGCACTTCGTCTTCGTCGTCGAACACGATGATCGGCGCTACCGGTCCAAAGGTCTCCTCGCGGTAGATCACCATCTCCGGCGTCACGCCAGTGAGCACGGTGGGCGCATAGAAGTTGCCGTTGGCCAACTCGCCTTCGGACAAGCGCGCACCGCCGGTGACGACCGTCGCCCCCTTGGCCACGGCGTCACGCACCTGGCGGTCGACCTTGGCAAGTGACGCCTCGTCAACCAGCGGGCCGATCTGCACGCCTTCGGTGAAGCCCGAGCCAGCCTGCATTCGCCCGATCCGCCCGGCGAGCGTGTCGGTGAACTCCTGCGCGATGCCCCGCTGAACGTACAGCCGATTCGGGCAGATGCATGCCTGTCCGGTGTTGAGCACCTTCACCATGGCGGCACCAACGGCGGCCCGGGCAGGATCAGCGTCGTCGTAGACGATGAACGGCGCGTGCCCACCCAGTTCCATGGAGATTCGCTTCATGGTCGGCGCTGCTTGGCTCATGAGCAGCTTGCCGACCTCGGTGGACCCGGTGAAGGTCAGCTTGCGAACCGACGGGTTGGCCATGAACTCTGTTCCCACCGGTACCGGGTCGGAGGTTGGCAGCAGGTTCACGACGCCGGGCGGCAGCCCCACCTCGTCGAAAATCTTGACGACCTCGATGGCGCAAAGCGGCGTCTGCTCTGCGGGCTTCAGCACGATCGTGCAGCCCGCGGCCAGCGCTGGGCCGATCTTTCGGGTCAGCATCGAGACCGGGTAGTTCCAGGGCGTGATGGCGGCGCATACGCCGACCGGCTGGCGCAGCACCATGAAGCGCTGGTCGGCTCGGGAGGAGGGAATGGTCTGGCCGTAGACGCGCTTGGCCTCCTCAGCGAACCACAGCAGGAAGTCGGCTGCGTAGCCCACCTCGTTGCGAGCGGCCCGCAAAGGCTTGCCCTGCTCGGAGGTCATGAGCTTGGCCAAGTCCTCCCTTCGCTCGACCATCAGCTGGTGGGCGGCATACAGCTTCTCGGAGCGCTGGTAGGCGGTGAGCGTGGACCAGCCTGCGAAGGCGGCCTCAGCTGCTCCGATCGCCTCTGCCGCGTCGGCCCTGGAGCCATCGGCCACGTGATTGAGCACTTTGCCCGTGGCCGGGTCGGTCACCTCGAACGTGGCCCCGCCGCTGGCATCCCGCCATTCCCCGTTGATGTAGAGCACGGCCGGAGGTTAGTGGGGGCTGGGCGAGTCGCTCCGCTGAGTTGGGCTGGGTGGCGGTAGTCATGGAGCCACGGGCGCAGCTAAACCAAGAACTTGCTCGGCAAGGCTTCCAGCTCGGCTTCAGCACCCCAAGCCGCCGAATTCGGCGACCCGGGGTACACCGAATCGACACCGATTCGGTACACCACGCGTAGAAATGCTGGCTCGCCCGGGGCGGATGATTGAGCAAGTGCTTGGGCGGCGCCGGGGCCGACACCCGTTGGAGCCGAAGCGCGGTGGGGCGCGACAGGGGGACCGCGGCCTACAGGGCGACCGCGGCCTACAGGCCGACCGCGGCCCTCAGGCCGCCCGATCGATCCGCCTCGTCCCCTGCACCGCCGGCTTCACCGGGTCCATCAAGAACCGCACCGGCACCAAATCGGTGTCCGCCTGAATCGAGAACCCAACAATCGACGCCCCCAAGCGCAATCGCCCCCGCATGCCCAGCGCCTCAGGGTCCGGCAACGACAGCCGAGGCACCGCCCGAGTCGCCTTGTGAATGGCGTACTCCGGATCTATCTGCAGGATCGCCCCCTCGGGCGGCTCGCCCAGGCGCACCAGGTGCAGATTGTCGAAGGTCATCAGATCGCTGCCCCCGATCACCTCGGGCGTCGGCAGCACGATCTCCAACACGTCCGACCCACCGAGTGCGGCCCCCACTCGCGTCCGATCGTGCCGCACCGACACGTCGACCTCGCCATGCACCACCGGATAGCCCCAATACTCCCGCAGCGCCTCGACCGCCTCCGGGTTGTCGCACACCGCACCCACGCAGAATGCCCGCGGCCGGATGCCGGCCCGCACGACGATGCGCACCTGCGCCAGGTTGAAGGGGCCCACGGGGCTGTCGGGGTAGCGGCCGGCGAAGAAGCTGGCGAACGGCGGGATCGAAGGATGACAGGCCGGCGGGGTCAGCTCCAGCGCCGGTCCGTCGTCGATCTCCCAGTTGACCTGCACCAGCGTGGCATCGGGCAACTCCCACGACGGACCCTCGGTGCTCAGCACATGAGGGGCATCGATGAGAGCCGCGGCG
>JAXDQG010000546.1:0-4122 GCA_034667945.1 Acidimicrobiia bacterium
AAATCGGCGAGGTGCACGGCAAGACCCGCCAGCAGGTCATCGATGGCCTGGTGGGGCTGGTCAAGGGCCGTCTCGACGAGCTGGTGGGCAGCGGACAGCTGACGCAGCCCCAGGCCGATGCGATCCTGGGACGCGCCACCTCCCGGCTGACCGCAGCGGTGGACAAGCAACTGCCGCATCTTGGTGCCGGCCATCCCTTCCTGCGCCGGCTGTTGGGCCGGGCGGGCGCGAACGGCGCGGCCACGGCGCCGGCGCCAAGCACCACGACGACCAGCTGACGGGCCGTCAGCGACCAGGGGCACCCCTGTGGGGTGCCCTTCGGCGCGTGCCACCTGCCGGCCCCTGTCTGCCCAGCTGGTTGCGAGATCTCAGCTGGCGTTTCGGAGGCCGGCTCGCCGTCTGGTTACCCTGGCCACGTGGGTCGGCTTCGCATCGGGCTCTGCCAGATCAACACCACGGTCGGTGACCTCCAAGGCAACGTGGAACGGGTGGTCAGCTCGTTGCGCTCGGCTGCGGACGCACATTGCGACCTGGCCGTCTTCCCCGAGCTGACGCTCACCGGCTACCCGCCCGAAGACCTGGTGCTGAAGCCCGGCTTCGTGGCCGCCAACGGCGAGGCGCTCGAGGAGGTCGCCTCGCGGACGGGCCGGTGTGCGGCGGTGGTCGGCTTCGTGCACCAGCAGCGAGACCTCTACAACGCCGCAGCGGTCTGTGCGGAGGGTGACGTGCTCGGCGTGGTGCACAAGCAGCTGCTGCCCAACTACGGCGTTTTCGACGAGCAGCGCACGTTCGCGCCGGGCTCAGCTCCCCACCAGCTCTTCGAGGTTGCCGGCGTTCCCATCGGCGTGTCGATCTGCGAGGACGCCTGGAGTCCGGCCGGCCCGATCGCCCAGTTGGCGGCCGGTGGGGCCGAGGTTGTGCTGAGCCTGAACGGCTCTCCCTACCATCGGGGCAAGGGTCACGAGCGCGAGCGCATGATCGGCACCCGTGCCGCCGACTCGAGCTGCGCCATCGTCTACGTCAACCTGGTCGGCGGTCAGGACGAGCTGGTCTTCGACGGCGGATCGTTCGTGGTCGACAGCAATGGCGAGCTGATCACCCGGGCCCGGCAGTTCGAGGAAGACCTGCTCGTCGTCGACCTCGACACCCGCCCCGTGTACCGCAAGCGCATGGTCGACCCCCGTCAACGCTTGGTGGGCGCCCCACTTCCCTTGGTCAGGGTGACGACCGGTCCACGCAGGACCGGAGCCCCCCAGATCCCCGAGCCGGTGCCGTTCCTCCCGCCCGTGGAGGAGGTCTATCGGGCGCTGGTCGTGGGTCTGCGCGACTACGTCGCCAAGAACGGCTTCGACGACGTGGTCATCGGCCTTTCCGGCGGCGTCGACTCGTCCCTGGTGGCGGCGCTGGCCGCGGATGCTCTCGGCGCGGGGCGGGTGCATGGCGTGCTCATGCCGTCGCGCTACTCCTCGGGCCATTCGGTCGACGATGCCAAGGCGTTGGCGGCGAACCTTGGCATCGACTGGCGCATCATTCCCATCCAAGAGCCACACGACGCGTTCGAGTCACTACTCTGCGAGCACTTTGCGGGGAAACCAGCAGACCTCACGGAGGAGAACCTGCAGTCGAGGATCCGGGGGGTGGTGCTGATGGCGCTCTCAAACAAGCTGCGCTGGCTGGTGCTCACCACCTCCAACAAATCGGAGTCAGCGGTGGGTTACGCCACGTTGTACGGGGATACGGCCGGCGGGTTCTCGGTTCTGAAAGACGTGCCGAAACTGCTCGTCTACGAGCTGTGTCGCTGGCGCAACGCGCAGAGCGATACACCCGTTATTCCGGAGAACGTGCTGGTGAAGCCGCCCTCTGCCGAGCTCAGACCCGAGCAGCGTGACGACCAGAGCCTGCCCCCATACGAGGTGCTCGATCCGATCATCGAGGCCTATGTCGAGGACGATCTCTCGATGTCCGAAATCGAAGAGCAGGGCTTCGACGCAGAGGCCGTGAAGCGAGTGGTTCGGCTGGTCGATCTTGCCGAATACAAACGCCGTCAGACGGCGCCCGGGGTGCGTATCTCGATGAAGGCGTTCGGTAAGGATCGCCGCCTTCCCATCACCAACCGCTACCGGGGTTGAGCCGGTGGCCACCCTGCAGGACACGGCGGCATGGCTCGGTCGCAGCCGTTGGATCGAGACGAGGCTGTACGAAGTGATGGGCGGATGGGTGCCCTCCACCGCCAATCCGGAGGTAAAAGCCCTGCTCGCGGCCCAGTGCTACCACCATGCCTGGCACGCCGAGGTGTGGGAGGGCCTGTTCCCCACGGGCTACGGGATGGACCTCGACGAGGCAACCTCCGCCACGTCTCCCGAGCTGGTGTCGCTGTTCCACCACCTAGCTGGCTGTGTCGAGCCGGAGGCCCGGTTGGCCGCGCTCTACCGCGCGGTCCTTCCTCGCAAGATTGCGGCCTATCGGACGTGGCGCTCCAGGGCCAATCCGGTTACGGATGGGGCCTTGGTACGGTGGTTGCAGCTCGTCTTGGTCGATGAGGTGGACGATTGGCAAGCTGGTGAGTTTGCCCTTCAGCAGGTGCTCATGTCCCCCGAAGCGGTTAAACGAGCCACCTCGGCGCAGTCAGAGGTCGAAACGTCACTCATTGTGGGCGGTGGATTGTACGCCGGCCTACCTAACCTGTAGTCAGCGGATCTCCTCGCCCCCAGTCAGGGCAGATCCTCTTGACCACACCGGTATCGTAAGCAACGCACGAGCTAGTCCGAGAGAGGGTGCACCTTGCCGAAGGAGCGCGTTGAGCGGGACGAAGAAGATCTCGTTCGGCTCTATCTCACTGACATCGGTCAGTACCCACTTCTCACCAAGGATGACGAAGTACGGCTTGCCCAGGCCATAGAGGCTGGGAACGAGGCCCGCTCCGAGCTGGAGGCGGTAGGGCCAGACATCGCTCCCAACCGCAAGCGTGAGCTCCGCCGAAACATCCGCGGTGGAGAAGACGCCGAGCGCACCTTCGTCCAGTCCAACCTCCGGCTGGTGGTGTCCATCGCCAAGAAGTACCAGGCATCAGGCCTGCCCCTTCTCGACTTGATCCAGGAGGGAAACCTGGGTCTGATGCACGCGGTCGAGAAGTTCGATTGGCGTAAGGGCTTCAAGTTCTCCACGTACGCCACCTGGTGGATTCGTCAGGCGATCACTCGGGGCATTGCCAACACCGGGCGCACCATTCGTCTGCCGGTGCACGCTGGCGACACGTTGGCCCGCCTGCAGAAGGCTCGGGCCCGGCTGGAGTTGAAGCTGGGCCGTCCGGCCACGCTGGCCGAGCTGTCGGCCGAGGTCGAGATGCCCGAGGACAAGGTCACCGAGGCCTTGCGCTTCGCTGCCGAGCCGTTGTCGCTGTCCGAGCCACTGCGCGAAGACGGCGATGCTGAGCTTGGCGATGTGGTCGAGGACCGCTCGGCCGAGTCTCCCTTCGAGGTGGCCGCCACTGCGCTCCTGCCCGAGGAGATCTCACGGCTCTTGGCCCCGCTCGACGAGCGTGAGCGCGAGATCCTCAAGCTCCGCTTCGGTCTCGATCGTGGGGAGCCGCGCACGCTTGAAGAGGTGGGCGAGCATTTCAACCTCACACGTGAGCGCATTCGCCAGATCGAAGCTCGGGCCATGTCGAAGTTGCGGCACCCCAGCTCAGATACCGGCGCGCGCGATCTGCTCGCAGTCTGAGCGCACCCTCATTGCGGTCGGCACGGTCGGCTCGTGGCCGCTGCTGATGTCAGACTGGTCGCTGTAGAACTGCGTGGCTAGGACCTCTCGGGCGCTCCCGATCAGCTGAACCAAGGGACTGCCTCCGTCCGGGCCCAATCCCAGGAATCCGAACGCGAGGGGCGAGCCGATGGACGACGCCGAGATCCTTCAGCACATCACGTCATTGGTGGAGGAGGAGCACGCTATCCGCAGCAGCGGTCCGCCGCCCGACCACGAGCGCCTCAGCAAGCTCGAGGAGACCCTGGACCAATGTTGGGACCTTCTCCGACAGCGCCGCGCCCGGCGGGAGTACGGCGAGGATGCGGATGCCGCGGAGCCCCGGTCGATACGCACGGTGGAGGGTTATCGGCAGTGACGCGC
>JAXDQG010000547.1:0-7714 GCA_034667945.1 Acidimicrobiia bacterium
CCGAACCCGTCTGACCTGATTCCGGTTCCGGCCGACGCGATGTAGTCCGGGATAGCCATGGGCACGGCAGCCAGCTTGGCTGGCTCCCACCAGAGGAAGGCGTGGTAGTCGTGGCCCACCTGGCTCCAACCCGCCGGGAGCGCCACCTGGTTCACCAGGCGAGGGTGGTCGAGGTCGGTCACGTCGAACAGCGAAACCTGGGCGCCGGTGATGCGGCCCTGCTCGGTGGCGTCCTGGCCGATGCCGAGCAGGCGCCCGTTGCCGAGGGGGTGCAGGTAGGCCGAGAAGCCGAGCAGTTTCAGCTCGCCCCGGGTCCGGGGCTGTGCCGGATCGGTCAGGTCGACGGTGTAGAGCGGGTCGGTCTGGCGGAAGGTGACCACGTAGCCAACCGGCCCGTCGAAGCGGACTGCGTGGATGCTCTCACCCTTCCCCAGGCCGCCGACCTGCCCGACCTGGACCAGCTCCTTGCCCTGCTCGGCCAGCACGGTCACGTAGCTCTCGGACACGGTGGGCTCTGATGCCGTCGTGGCCGCTGCCGACTGGGCCCGTGCTGAAGGGCCCACCGTCGGCCCGTTCGGGACCACGGCGATTGCCGGCTCCGCCCCGCTGAAGCGGGCCGGGTCGGTGGTCGCCACCCGCAGGTTGCCCTGGTATTCGGACATCGACAACTCGTCCATCAGGTGGCCGCGCACCTGGCCGGACGCCCGGTAGGTGGCAGGCCCGGTACCGGCGATCGAGAACTTGTGCACCACCGTGGTCTCGGGCGGCGCTCCCGGAACGGTCGTCGTCGTGGCGTTGTCCCCGCTGGCCGGGACCTCGTACCGGTTGACGCCTACGTAGAGGTTGTCGGTCGAGGCGTACACCCGTTGGCCGTCACCCAGGATCGCCACGGCGTCGCCCGGGGTCAGCGACTTGGCCAGATCGACGGTCAACACCGACAGCGCCGAGAAGCCGGCGAAGGTGGGCGGATGGTGCACCCGGGCGCAGTCGACGAGCTGGCCGGAGGCCTGCTTCCCGTCGCGCTCGAGCACAAAGGAGGGCAGCCACTGGTCGACGGTCGACTCGTCGATCACCGTCATGTTGGCCTTGCGGGCCTTCTCCTCGGATGACGGCCCGCCAGGGGCGAGGAATTCCAGCTTGGACGGCGTCGATTGCAGGACGACGCGCACCGTGGTCCCCACCATGCGGGCGTTGACGTAGCTGCCTTCCACCCGCAGGTCGGCGGCCACCCGAGGCGCCGCCGGGTCGCTGAGATCCACCTCGATGAGGCGGGCCGACGGGAGGGGTAGGGCGGTGCTGCCCATGGCGCCGGCTGCGGAATCCTGGACGGCCACGTTCGACCCGTTCCAGAACAGCCCGCCCGTCTGGGTCATCACCAGTGCGCGGTCGCCGGCCACCAGTACTTGCCCATCCCAGCCATCCGACCCGAGGTCCACCTGGCCCAGCGAGGTGACGCCGCCCTCCGCGGCGTTCAGCACGTGCAGGGTGTTGCCCCGCATCGCCACGATCCGCCGACCGTCCGTCTTCCACACGTCGGGCTCGTCGACGCCCACTTCCTGCACGTTCGTGCCCGAGAAGGAGGGGGAGGCCGCACCCGAGTCCTTGGCGAGAGCGTCCCCCGCCGCGGCTGCTGCCGCTGGCGCCGGAGCCGACGGTACCGCCTGGGTGTTCGCCGCCGCAGTGGTGGTCGCCTCTCCGAGCGCGGTGGCGACGCCGGAACGTATGCCGACGTCCGTGACTGTTCCGCCGCCGACGCTGGGCAGGCCCCACGGCTGCACGCGGGCCTTGGCGGCCTCCTTCACCCAGCTCAGGAAGTCGTCACAGGCGTCGAACGGCGTCAGCGCGGCGATCAGCTGCACGTCGAGTTTGCCCGCCGCCCGGCCGGAGCCGCCGCTTCCGGTGCAGGCGGTGGCCAGCACTCCCACCGCAGCTGCCAGGGCCGTCACCCCACGTCGAACCTGCATTCCCCACGCCCCTCGGATCGTCACTTCTCGGCCCCGCCACGCGAAGTGGTGACGTGCACCCGATGTTCCCGTCTGACGACAAGGAGCCGATCCAGGTTCCCGCAGGTGCAAAAACCTCCGAAGAAAATCCCTGGCATACGCTGTAAGTAGTGACCTAGCGTTCGACGGGAAGGACCAGCGAGGGCATGGAGAACCGGCCAGAACCCAGGAGGGTCGCCAGGTGACCGAGACAAATCGCAGCCCGCAGACCGACGTCGTCGAAGAGATTGCCGCGGACATTCTTCGACCGACCCGAACGGCCGGCGGCTGGGTCTCCCCGAGGGGCATCAACACCGACCTCGTGCCTTGGCGCTTGTGGGAGAAGTCCAAGAAGCTGTTCTGGGATCCGGCGGCTCTCGACTACTCGGCCGACCGCGAGCAGTGGGCGGCGATGCCGGTCGAGTACCAGGACGCCGTGATCGGCGTCGCCACCGGGTTCATGGTCGGCGAGGAGTCGGTCACGCTGGACATTCTTCCCCTGGTCATGGCCATGGCCGATGAAGGCCGGCTGGAGGAGGTCATCTTCCTCACGTCGTTCACGCTGGAAGAGGCCAAGCACGTCGACTTCTTCCGGCGCTGGCTGACTGAAGTGGGTGCGGACATCCCGGGGTTCAATGCTCGCCAGCAGGCCTTGGCCGAGCGGATGGGCCTGCCGTTCGATCTCGATCGTCGTGAAGGGATGTGGGAGTCCGAGTTGCCCCGCGTGATGCGTCGCCTCTTGGTCGATCGCTCAGCCCGGGCGGTGCTTGACGCCAGCCTCACCTACAACCAGTTCGTCGAGGGTTGTCTGGCCATCTCGGGCTACGGGATCTGGGCCGATCTCTTCGCCGCCCTCAACGCCCTGCCCGCCATGCAGGAAGGCATCCGCCACGTCCGGGTCGACGAGTCGCGCCACATCACCTACGGCACGTACCTGTGCCAGCGGATCCTGTCGGCCAACCCCGACCTGATCGATTTCGCTCGTAAGCGCCTGGTCGAACTGCGGGATTTCTGGTTCACGGTGTATCCGCGGGTGGACGACCCGGAGAACCCGATCGCCACCGAGAATGGTCGTCGCTTCGAGGCCTTGGTGTTCGACCAGGTAGAACGGCGCACGGCGGTCATGGAGCGGGCCGCGCAGATGTCCCTGGCCGACCTGCTCACCACCTCCGCTGCCGAAGACGCCGAGCGAGACCTCCTCTCGGTCACCGGGTAGAGCTTCGGGGCGGGGGCGTGCGTCAGCTCGGTGGCGGGGCGTCTCCGTCGTGGTAGCGGCGCGAAGGTGTGCCCGGCGGGTTGTAGACACCCGGCCTCGCGTCCGGGTTCGCGACGCACACCTCGGCCTCCAACCCATCCGGGTCCCGGAAGAACAGGCTCAGAACCGGACCGAAGTCCGTGACGAAGCCGTCGGTGGCACCGTGAGCCAGCAGCCGGTCGCGAATCTCGTCGAAGGCCTCCAGCGAGGAGGCTTGCAGCGCAACGTGGTCGAGCCGTCCGCGACCGAACATCGGCACCTGCCGCTGGGACTCGGTGTTGCCCTCGATCTGGAAGACGTTCAGCTCGGCCGTCGGGCCGACTTGCACCATTGTCAGCCGGAAACCATCTTGCTCCTGAACGACTTCGGCAGAGGCGCCGAAAACCGCTTCGTAGAAGGCGGTAAAGCGATCCATGTCTGCGGTGAGCACGGCAACGTGGTTGAACCCCCCGAGCAGCATTGGCGCAGTGTGTCACGCGAAAGAGCCCCGGCACCTCGAGAACTCGCTGGGAGCACGTGACGTGCAGAGTCCGGGCGGTGCCCGACGCGCACGAGCCCCGGCCGACCTATGGGCGGGGCTCGTGCTGGGTGGCGTTGGAGTGGGTCAGCTGAGGCCGAGCTTGGGACGGACCCAGGCGGCCATGCGCTTGATGGAGTCGTCGGCCTCGGGCGCTCGCCCGGCCAGGAACTGGAAGACGTGCTGCATCTCGGGGTACTCCTCGACCGTCACGTCGACACCGGCCTCCTGCGCCCGTTTGGCGAACCGCCGAGAATCGTCGAGGAGCGTCTCGTGGTCACCCACGTGAATGAGCATGGGCGGCAACCCCGTCGGATCCGCGTACAGCGGGTTGGCATAAGGGTCGTTGGCCGGGCTCGGACCCAGGAACATGCCGGCCATAGCCAGCAGGATGTCCCGCTGAACCAACACGTCGAGGGTGGCTCGTGAGTCCAGCGTTTCGCCTTTGCCCTCTGTGTCGTACCAGGGCGAGGTCGGCATGATGGCTGCCGGCAAGGGGTCACCGTCGTCCCGCAGCTTGAGCACCATCGAGGTGCAGAGGCTGCCGCCGGCTGAATCTCCGGTCGTGGCGATGTGCTCGGGCTTGATGCCCTGGCCGAGCACCCACCGGTAGACCTTGACCGCGTCCTCGAGCTGGGCGGGATGCGGGTTCTCCGGGGCACGTCGGTAGTCGGGGATCAGGGCGCGGGTGCCGGCCGCCTTGGCCAGGTGGCCGGCCACCTTGCGATGGCTGTGCATCGACCCGACGACATACCCGCCGCCGTGGGTCCAGATGATGACCCGGTCCGGCGCGGCTCCTTCGGGGATGCACCACATGGCCGGGACGCCGTCGGCATCGACCTCGGCATAGCTGACGCCTTCGGGTTCGACCGTGGCCAGATGCCACGACTCGAACATGTCCCGCAGGGTGTCCAGATCCATCTCGGGCTGGGCCGTCATACGCTGCGCCCAGCCGGAATAGAGCGTCTTCAGGTGTTCAGATTCGGGGCTGGCCATAATGGGTGCTCGCTCTCATGACCCGGCAACGCCGGCCGGCAGCTTGACGTCCGGAACCAGCTCGACCTGGCTGAGCTTCTCCTCCGGAGATCCGCCACATTCGCGACGCAATACCGGCATGATTTCCTCGGCGAAGCACAGCATCTGGTCTTCGATCTCGGAGCCTGCGAACCCTCCGAGCTCGAACCAGGCGTTGAACATGAAGTCCTCATAGCCGCATATCTGCTTGATCTTTAGGATCTCTTCAGTGACGTAGTCAACAGAGCCGTGCAGAGCGACTCCCTTGCGGCGTAGCTCTTCGGCGGTGACCTTGCGCGCCATGTCGGTCGGGTCGTCGTTCTCATCCGCCAACACGGCGGCGAAGCCGAACGGACCGTAGTAGTCCCATTGGACCTCGAGCGCCTTGGCCGCCCGGTCCATATCGCCAATGCCCTTATCGGCGATGTGCACGTAACGTCCGGTGATCACACCGCGGCGCTTCTCGCAGTCCCAGCCATACTTGAACTGCCCTCGATCCAGGCGATCCGGCCAATTGGCCTTCTCGGCCGCATCGAAGTACATGGCCACCATGTCCTTCAGCCGGTTGTTGGGCTCGACGATGAAGTAGCCGTTGAAGCCGTGCTCGGCCGCGAAGCGCACCGAGCGTGGGCTGGTCACCGGCTCCCAGATCTGTGGATGCGGCTTCTGGACGGGCTGCGGGTAGACCTGCAGCTCCCGTAGCTTCGTGGTGGTGGCCAGCACCGGGCTGCCCGTGGAATACATGTCGGGGTCGCCGATGGCCAACACGTCTTCGAGCGCGCGACCGTTCCCCTCTTCGGAGAAATAGGCAATGGTCTGCTTGTGGTTCCACCGCGTGTAGGTCGGTGGAATTGTGAAGAATTCGCCATGGTGGCTGAACGACGGCTGTGTCCAGCACTTCATGATGATCTCGTAGGCTTCTTCGAAGAATGCCCGGTTGCGCTCCTGGTCCTGAATGGTGGCGCCCAGCTGGCCCCCGAGCACTTCGGTCTCACGCGGCTGGTAGCCGCGGCCGATGCCGAACTCCAGCCGGCCGCCCGAGATGACATCGAGCATGGCGGCCTGTTCGGCGATGCGGACCGGATGGTGCCAGGTGATGATGTTGGCGCCCTGCCCGAGCCTGATGCGCTTGGTGAGGGCGGCAATGGCCGTCTCGGTCTGCAGGGGATTGGGGCTGTACTCCGCTCCCTCAGGCTGGAAATGGTGCTCCGTCATGAAGAAGTAGTCGTAGCCCAGCCGATCACCTAGGACCGCTTGGCGGATCTGGCCGATCTGTACACGACTCGCCGACTCCTGGGTGGCGAGCAGGTTTCCTTCGTTGATGGCGATGCCGTCGGGCGTGATCTTCACCGGTAGGTCGGACGCGCCGTTGTGGAAGAGGCCTATCTCGATCATCAGCGTGCTCCTTGCGCCCTGCGTTGGCGATTGACGGGCCGGGGAGGGTCGGGCGGTCCCCCCTGCCCGATTGCGCCAGTTTCCCGTGACTGCCGGCACGGCATATGGACGACTTTGGAACCCGGTGTCCCAGAATGAGACACCGGGGCGAGTGGCCCGGGCCGTGCCGAGCGTCACGCCCCCATGAGGCGGCGTACCATCGCGGCTGACAATCGGCTCGTGTCGGCCGGCGTCGCTCGCTGGCCGACGGCGGATACAGCATCGGATGCGAACATCGGGTGCAAACATCGGGTGCAAACATCGGATGCAAGAGTCGTATGCAAGGTCACCATTGGCTACCGGGGGGTGCGATGGGACGGCGAGTCGTGGAAAAGCCAGCGCTCGACATGCCCGAGCGGCGTGCCGAGTTCCTCTCCGGCTGCGATGTGTCCGTCGACGTCCGCTCGGACGTGGTCGACTCATGGCAACGCTGTAGGGCCTACGGGGTTGACCCTGACGACCTCGACTTTCCGATCCACGACGTCGATCTCGATCCCACCTTGTCCCGCGCGGCCTTCCCCGTGCTCGACCGGCTCAGCGAGCGGCTGTCCGCGACCCGAACTGCCCTGGTCCTCGCCTCGGATGTGGGTGAGATCTCCCGCCGGTGGGGCGGGGATCGGACGGTCATGGCCGAACTCGACCGCGTCCTGGCCGTACCCGGGGCTTGCATGGACGAGCGGCACGCGGGCACCAACGGTCTCGGTACGACGATCGAGCTGGATAGAGCGGTCGTCATCTCCGGGGCCGAGCACTTCGCCCAGCTGTTCCAGTGCTTCACCTGCGTGGGCGCACCCATCCACCACCCGCTCACCCGCCAGCCCTTGGGGGTGCTCGACCTGGTCTGCCGGGTCGCCGACACGAACCGGCTGATGATGCCCCTCGTGCTCGAGACGGTCGAGCAGATCGAGCGGTCGCTGGTGGAGGCCCTCAGCACGAGCGAGCGGGCCATGCTTCGGCATTATCTGGCCCTCAGAAGAGCCGGTCGGACCGAGGTGGCGTTGGTGGGGGAGAAGTTGCTGCTGGCCAGTCCGACCGCCTCACGGCTGCTGGCCGGCACCGACCCGACCGACCTGTGGGTCCGGGCATCGGCGCTCGCCCAGGACCGGGCGGTCGAGACCCAGCTCTCGTTGGGCAATGGCGAGACAGTGTCCTGCCTGCTCGAGCGCTTGCCTGACGACGTTGTGGGCGGGCCAGCCGCGGTCATCGACCTGGCTTCGTCATCTGCCGGCGCGGACCGAAGGGCAGGCGTGCGCCCGGCTCGCACCCGGCGGGTCCCCGCGGAGAGCGTCCCATCGCGCCGGTCCATGCTGGATGCCCTCTCGTGCCGCAGCCGCGCCTGGCAGCAGGTGTTGCACGACGCGCGCCGTTCGGCGACATTCGACCTGCCGGTGCTGGTCCAGGGCGAGGTCGGCACCGGCAAGCTGACCTTGCTGCGGGCTATGTGGCAGTCGTCCGATCGGCCTGGTGCGCTGGAGGTGGTCGACGCCGCCCTGGTGCCGATCGAGGGTCCGG
>JAXDQG010000548.1:0-8146 GCA_034667945.1 Acidimicrobiia bacterium
CAGTGTCTGGCGCTCCAAGGGCGTCGGCAGGGCCACTGCGGCGCCGATGGCGGTCCAGTCCCGGTCAGAGCCCCCGTCGGCCATCACCAGGGTGATGCAGCCACGCGACCGGGCGACGTCCACGAGGTCCCGGTCGAGACCGGAGACGTTGGCGTCGACCAGGAGCGCGGAAAACGGCCGGTCGGAGGCGAGCCGCGCGCGGACCTCCTCGGCGCTGATGCAGCGGACGAAGTCCACCGGCATGGTCCCGGCGGTGGCCCAGCGGCCGAGATCCGTGAACCAGGGCGCACGGGGCCGAGCCAGTCCCAGGAGGCTGTAGCGAGCTGATGACATGGCGGTCAGCCCCGCCGTTCGGCGGTTGAGCCGGCCGCGCCGGCGATGGTCGGGGCGCTGCTGGAGGTCGCGGCCGCTGCGGCGCCCGCCGCCGGAGCCGTGGGCAACCGGAACAACTCCGGCAATGGCGTCGCAGCCCTGCTCGAGCGAAGGAGCGTCAACTCGGCCGCGGCCGCCCCGTGCGCCACTGCCAATGCCGGCGCGGCGTCGGGCAACGCCAGCGTGACCGTCACGTCACCGCTGGACAGGGGACTGCCATTCCGGCCACTGGTGGCGGCCAGCACGGTGACCCGCTGGACCAGAACGTGCGTGGTGCCGTTGGCCGTTGCGGCCACGTCCACCCGGTCACCCGGGCGGAGGGTGCCGCCCACCGCCCGATCGGCGGCGAGGGTCACGGACAGCTCGCGGTAGTTGGCGCCCGCGTGTGCGGCCGACGCTTGCTCGACTGCAGCGGAGGTCACGATGGCGCCCTCCTGCAGCGGACCTCGCATGACCGCCCCGTTCAGTTGGGCAGGGTCAGAGAACGTACCTCGCGCCTGGTCGACCGGCAGATCGAGCCTGGCCATGCGGATGTCATCGGCGCCGATGATCTCGCCCGGCGCCAAATCGCGACCGGCGACGACGTAACGGGTAGTCGGATCGTTGCGCCCGCCACTGGCCACCAGGTATGTACCCATCGCTGCCATCGCCACGAGAAGGCCCCCGAGGGCAGCTCGTCCGTTGGGCAATGCCCTCATCGGCCGGATGGTCTTCTGGCCCGGCGTGTTCGACCCTGAGCGATCGCCCGCCAGTCGGGTCGGTGATAAGCCCCACGACCGCGCGGTGCGCCGGGTCGATCTTGTGGGCGTACGAGATTGGTCGTCGGTCAACATGTGGTCGGTGTGCTCATTGCTCTCGTGAGGTCGTGGATCTCACGGAGAGTAGCGGACAGACAGACCTGTTCCATAGGTTGGACCGCCTATAACCGCTCATGGATCGGCCACGGCGACGCCTCGGGTGAAGACGGCGATGCCAATGCGGCTTCGTCTTGGGGGCACGACCTCCCTGGTGGGACTCGGGTTGGCTCGACCGGCATGCCCGCAAATTGCCCGGCCGACAGCCGATGTGCAGCCCCTCGAGACCAGCCGGCACCGAGCCGAGCACTTGGTCCCTGTCGTCGATCGTCGGCTCACGGAACGTGACCGCCGCCGAGCACAGGATGCGTGAAATGCTTTCACGCAGAGGCTGCATCACCTGACCCTATGTAGTTGTTCGAGCGGCTTGGCGCGATTTGATAGCTTTACGTGGTATCTCGCTGAAGGTAGTGAGATTCACGCG
The DNA here is from genome assembly GCA_034667945.1 of Acidimicrobiia bacterium. Classification (GTDB taxonomy): domain Bacteria; phylum Actinomycetota; class Acidimicrobiia; order Acidimicrobiales; family CAIXPF01; genus JAXDQG01. Next base: position 1,651 of record JAXDQG010000548.1, read on the forward strand.
TGACGCCTATAGGGTGGAGTTTCTATGAGCAGCTTGGAGATTCGCTGGCTCAGCACGGCCGAATCGGCCCGGCGCTTGGGCATTACGCCGCGCACTCTCTACCGCTTCATCGACGAGGGGCAACTGCCGGCCTACCGCTTCGGGCGTGTCATACGCCTGAAGGAGGACGAGGTCGACGCCTTCATCGAAGCCTGTCGCATCGAGCCCGGCACCCTCGAGCACCTCTACCCCGAGGCGATGACCGACAACTCGCACAGCGAGCCGACGCGGGCGTAGAGCAGGGGAATACGGCCTTCGCGGGGGGCCACGAGAACGACGTCGGAGCCCACACCGACCAGCTCACCACTGATCGGCCTCGTGGAACCGACACACCAGATCATCACTTCAGGGCGGTCGGCGGCGAGGTGGCCCAAGGAGTCCGTGAAGGTCGACCCGCGGCGCGGGGATCGACCGGTCGGACAGCGGTCCCCACCCGGCGCCATGGTCGTCACCATGGCCAACGGCACAAGAACCTCTCGGGCCGTGGTGACCTGCAGGCTGACGAAATCGCTGCCGAGGGAAACCACCGGTCCATGGTGGGTATGTCCTACAACGGTGGTCAGTGCCAACGGGTGACCCGCTTCTGCCAGGCTCCAGCAGGCGCCGGCCAGCGTCGTGGCCTCGGTGGCCTGATGGCGCAACCAACGCTCGCGGGTGCGTGCCCGGACGGCTTCGGCCACGCGGGCATCGGCAGCGAAGCGCGCCAAGCTCTCGTCGCTGGTCGAAGCGTCCTCGTGCCGGCCGAATTTGGCCGAGCGGTTGGTCGAATCCCTGCAACGGTTCGTGTCGTCCGTATCCTCGTGCCGTACCATCGCTACAACGTACGATCCCAGGCGTCGGCGTCGGGATCGGCAATCAGCCTCATGCCACCTGCTCACCCAACTTCGTTCTTCAGCCCACGGGCCGGCCGCTCATCGCAGCGCGCCAGCCGTTCATCGTGAAGATCAGCGTCTCCGGTAATCACCTCATGGCTCAGCTCCTGGGCCAGCGCGACGAGCAGCTTCGCCAGGTCGAACAGGCCTTTCCGGGCGCCTCCATCGTGGTTCGCGGCAACGAGATCACCGTCGATGGTGACGACTCCGCCCGGGTCGCCCGCGTCTTCGAAGAGCTGGTCGCTCTGCTCGAGCGGGGTCACGGCCTCGAGGACGGCAGCGTGCGCCGGGCCATCGACATGGTGAAAGCCGACGAAAAGCCCTCGGAAGTGCTCACCTCCGAGGTGTTGCGCAGCGCCCGGGGGCGCGCCGTTCGCCCCAAGTCCTCCGGGCAGAAGCGCTACGTCGACGCTATTCGCGACAACGTCATCACTTTCGGCGTCGGTCCGGCCGGGACCGGCAAGAGTTGGCTCGCCGTGGCCATGGCCGTGCAGGCTCTGCAGGCCAAGCAGGTGGAGCGCATCATCCTCACCCGGCCCGCGGTTGAGGCCGGGGAGAAGCTCGGGTTCCTACCTGGCGACATCATGGCCAAGATCGACCCGTATCTCCGGCCGCTCTACGATGCCCTCTACGACATGGTCGGCACGGAGGGCGGTGCCAAGCTCGCCGAGCGAGGGCTGGTCGAGGTGGCGCCGCTGGCATTCATGCGCGGCCGTACGCTCAATCGGAGCTTCATCATCCTCGACGAGGCGCAGAACACCACACCCGAGCAGATGAAGATGTTCCTCACCCGTATCGGGTTCGGCTCGAAGGCAGTCATCACCGGAGACACCACGCAGGTCGACATGCCAGGTGGGCGCAGCGGGCTCGACGGGGTCGAAGACCTGCTCAGTGACATCGAAGGTCTGTCGTTCGTGCACCTGACCAGCCGAGACGTCGTCCGGCACAAGATCGTGCAGGACATCGTCGACGCCTACGAGCGGGCCGATCAGCGGCGGGCCACCCAGAGTCGGTCAGAGCGGTGACGCTGCTGCGCCGCGCACGCGATCGCCGGGGCGTGGAGGTCGTGCCGGATGTCGGCAAGGAAGATGTCGACGGCGTTCGTTGGGCCGGGCTGGCCCGTCGAGTGCTCGAGGCGGAGGGCGTCGGCGGACCGACCGAGCTCTCCTTGAGCTTCGTCGACGAAGACACCATGTCCGAGCTCAACCACGAGTGGATGGCGGGCGAAGGGCCCACCGACGTGCTCTCGTGGGCCATCGACGAGCCGCCCGCGGCGGGTGTGGCGGCCAATGCCGGGCCCGAGCAGACGGTGCTGTTGGGCGACGTCGTCATCTGCCCGGCCGTGGCCGGTCGCAATGCTGCGTCAGCTCAGCGCGACATCGCCGACGAGCTGGCCTTGTTGGTGGTGCACGGCGTGCTGCACGTGCTCGGCGACGATCATGCGGATCCCGATCAGGAAGCCGCCATGCAGGCGCGCGAGGACCGTCATCTCACCAGCTTCCACGACGAGAGATGGACTCGCTCACCATCCTGATCGTGCTGGCCGGGGTTCTGGCGATCCTGGCGGCGGCGGCATGCACCGTCGCCCTCAACGCGTTGACCACGTTGACCCGGACCCGCGTGGCCGCGTTGGCCGACGTTCGTCCCAATGCCGCCCGGCGTCTGGCACAACTGCTGGACCGCAGGGAGGACGTGCTCCAAGCCCTGCTGCTGACCAGGATGCTGGTGCTGGCTGCCGCCACGATCGCCGGGGTGGTGGTGTCCGGCTGGGCGGGAGGAACGCTCTGGCAGGTCATCACCGTGGCCGTACTCGCGCCGGTGCTGCATGTGGTCACCGTGGCCCTGCCCCGGGCGTGGGCCCTCGGCCACGCCCCACAGGCCGCCTCGGTCGCCTCGGTGGTGGCCAACGCAGCCACCGTTCCGCCCCTGTGGCTGGGTGCCAACGTCGCCCAGCGTCTTGCCGCCAAGTTGGTGCCCGCCGGCACGATCATGCCGGCGTTCGGTCTGGAGGAGCTCGCTGAGCTGGCCGAACGCGCCGAAGGCAACGGTGGCGGGGATGCGGAGCAGCGGTCGGAGGGCTCGGAGCAGGCCAACGGGCGGGCCAGCGACAGCTTCGACGGCTACGACGGGCGCACCCTGCTGTCGTCGGTGGTGGCGTTCGGGCGCACGGTCACCCGCGAGGTGATGGTCCCCCGTCCGGACATGGTGACGTTGCGGGCGGCTTTGTCGGTGGAGGAGGCGTGGCGCATCGCCGATGAGGAGCGCTACAGCCGCTACCCCGTCGAGGGCGAGAACGTCGACGACATCGTCGGGGTCGTCTACGCCAAGGACCTGCTGCATGCGGGCCTGGACGGGCGGGTCGCCGAGACGGTTGCCGACCTCATGCACGACGCATGGTTTGTCCCGGAGACCAAACGGGTGGCGTCGTTGCTGCGGGAGATGCAGCGGGACAAGGTCCACTTGGCGGTCGTGATCGACGAGTACGGGGGCACGGCGGGGCTGGTCACGCTCGAGGACGTGCTGGAAGAGCTGGTGGGGGAGATCTCCGACGAGTTCGACGAAGAAGAGCCGCCTTTGGCCCAACGACTCGAGGATGGCCGCGTGCGTCTGGACGCCCGGCTGCTGGTGGAAGACGCCAATCAGTACCTGGGTCGACCGCTGCCGCAGGGACATTGGGACACCGTTGCGGGTCTGGTGTTCGCCACGCTCGGCCACATCCCCGATGCCGGCGAGATTGCCGATGTGGGGGGCCAGTCGGTGGAGGTCGAACGAGTCGTGGGGCGGCGCATCGAAACCGTTCTGGTGGGGGACCCGCAGTGAGCGACCAGCGCCCGGACGATCTTGTACAGCAGGACGGCCATGCATCGTCCACGCCACATCGGTCGGGCTTCGTGGCGGTGATCGGCCGCCCCAACGTCGGGAAGTCCACGCTGATCAACCAGATGCTGGGGCGGAAGATCTCCATCGTGTCGGACAAGCCGAACACGACCCGGACGCCTATCCGAGGCGTCCTGACCCGTCCCGATGTCCAGCTGGTCTTGGTCGACACGCCCGGACTCCACAAGCCTCGTACCCTGCTCGGCGAGCGACTCAACGCGGCCGCGGAGGGAGCCAGTGACGGCGTGGACATCGTCTGCCTGGTGGTCGACGGCCAAGCTGGGATCGGGCGGGGCGACCGCCGGCTGCTGTCGCAGACTCCTCGGGATGCGGTCATTGTCGTCAACAAGATCGATGGCGTCGCCACGCAAAGGGTGTTCGAGCAGTTGGGCAACGCGGCCGATAACGCTGCCATCGCACCGGACGGCACGAGGGGCCCGACAGGCAGAGCCGGCGGTGACGAGGACCGCCGGGAGTACTTCGCCATCTCGGCCCGCACGGGCCAGGGCGTGCCTGAGCTGGTCGAGCACCTCGTCGGTCGGCTGCCCGAAGGACCGGCGTTCTTTCCGTCCGACCAGGTCAGCGACATGCCGGAAGCGTTCTGGGTGGCCGAGCTGGTGCGCGAGCAGCTCCTCGACCATGCCCGCGAGGAGCTGCCCCATTCCATCGCCACCCGGGTCACCGAGTGGGAGTGGCCGCACATCCGTATCGAGATCCTCGTGGAGCGGGACTCGCAGAAGGGCATCGTCATCGGGAAGGGCGGCGAGGTGTTGAAGGCGGTGGGAACCGCGGTTCGTCAGCAGCTCAGCCCGGGCGCGTTCCTCGAGCTGCATGTGAAGGTCGAGCGCGACTGGCAGCGCAGGCCGGCCTCGCTCGACCGCCTCGGATACTGACGGCTGGCTGTCAAGCGGAAGCCGCTTCGCGACCGGCCCGAATAGCTCGAAGCCGTTCGAGCGCGACCTCGGGATCACCGGTCCGCTGGAAGGGCGGCAAGGCCCGAATGAGCTCCCACCGATAGCTGCGGGCGGTAGCCAACCGGCGATCGAGGATCGCCACTACGCCGCTGTCGGTGCGCGACCGGATCAAACGGCCGGCGGCCTGGGCCAGTTGCGTGGCGGCGTGGGGCAGATCGACCGCTCCGAAGCCATTGCTGGAGGCTTCGCGCCGGGCCTGCTGGAGCGGGTCGTCCGGCCGAGGGAAGGGCAACCGGTCCAACACGACCAGGCTGAGCGCCGGCCCAGGCACGTCGACGCCCTGAAAGAAGCCGGCGGTGGCGAAGAGGCAGGACGTCTCGTCGGCGGCAAACGCCTCGAGTAGGGCCGGTTTGGGGAGGTCGGCCTGGGTCATGACCTTCCAGGGCAGACGGGGCGCGAGATGGCGGGCGGCCTCCGTCATGGCTCGCCAGCTGGTGAACAGCACCAGCGCCCGACCGCCAGCGGCCGCGACGAGCCGCTCGATCTCGAGTAGCGAGGCTGCCTCGAACTCCGCGTGGCGGGGATCGGGCAGATGGGTTGCGCAGTAGAGCAGCGCCTGGTCGGGGTAGGAGAAGGGGCTGCCGACGTCGAGGTGATCCCACGGCACACCGCTCTGCGCCAGCCCCAGCCGCCCGGCCAGGGAGCCGGGAAGCGTCGCGCTGGTCAGCACGGCTGTCTGGTCCTGCCACAGGGAGCGGGCCAGCAGCGGCCCGACATCGATGGGGGCGAGGTGCAGCACCGGCTGGCCGGCAGGTCCGTCGACCCAGGCGACCTGGCCGTCTCCCAGGGCGGCCAGGAAATCGAGATCCTCGAGCATGGCCGCCGCCATGGTGATCGCCCGCAGACGGCGGCCGGCCCACTGGCCGGTGGTGTCGTCGCCTGGAGCCTGGTCGGGCAGCGCCATCAGCGCACCGTGCACACCCTGAACCCGGCTATGGGTCAGCGTCAGGGCCTCGACCAGCTCCTTGTCCAGCGGTGGCAGCACACGACGCTGGGGACGGGCGGCCCGCGCCGCGAGCAGGGTGCCCCAGAGCTCGGCAGTATCGGTCACGCTCTCGACCAGCGCGTCGTCGTGGATGACCCCAGCGAGCGCGCTCCGCAAGCCGCGCAGTCGACCGGGCGACAGGTCGACTGCGGCCGCCTGGGCCATCACGTCCTCGAAGGAGTGGGCCTCGTCGAGCACGACCAAGTCGTGCTCGGGCAGCACCGCACCGCCCGACGCGAGGTGCGCGGCGTACAGGTGGTTGTTCACCACCAGTACGTCGACGTCGGTGGCCGCCTGGCGGGCTCGCTCGGCGAAGCAGGAGCCGCCGAAGCTGCAACGGCGGGCACCTGGGCATTCCCGGGCGGAGACGGACACGGCTGACCAGGCGGCCGGGGAAGGCTCCTCCGCCAGCTCGGCTCGGTCGCCGGTGGCGCTCGTCACGGCCCACGCGACCAGCTGGCGAACCGTGGCCCGCTGGCGATCCGGCACCAGCTCCAGCTGTTCATCCCCGCCCGCTGCCTCGGCGGCCCGCTGCAGACAGAAGTAGTTCGAACGGCCCTTCAATACCGCGAAGGTGAACGGATGGTCGAGCGCTCGGCGAAGGGCCGGCAGATCGCGGCCGACGAGCTGATCCTGCAGGGCGAGTGTCGCCGTCGCAACGACCACCCGTTTGCCCGACAGTACCGCCGGAATCAGGTACGCCAGGGTCTTTCCGGTGCCTGTGCCGGCCTGGACCAGCAGGTGGCGAC
>JAXDQG010000549.1:0-5718 GCA_034667945.1 Acidimicrobiia bacterium
GAACGCCGGCATTCCCGGCTTCGGTTTGATCGACCGGGTCCCGATGTCGATGTTCGATCGGGTCATGGAGGTGAACGTGCGGGCGGTCGTGCTGGGCATCCGGGCGGCCCTCCCGGCGCTTCGAGAGGTCGACGGCGGCGCGATCGTCGTCACGGGCTCGACTTCGGGGCTGGCCGCCGATCCCGGTGGCTGGACCTACAACGCCTCCAAGGCCGCGGTCATCAACCTGGTCAAAGGCGTGGCCCTCGACGTGGCCCACGAAGGCATCAGGGTGAATGCCGTGTGCCCTGGGCCGACGAAGACCGGCATGACCGCCCCCATGCGCGAGCGCGAGGAACAGGCCCGCAGGGCGAGCACGCGCGTGCCCATGAACCGCTGGGGAGAGGCCGAGGAGCTGGCCGCCGCCGTAGCCTTTCTCCTGTCGCCGGACGCCTCGTTCATCACCGGCGTGGCCCTGCCGGTCGACGGCGGGGTGACCGCCAACACCGGGCAGTTCCCGACCTACGGAGCCCGCATGGCGGCACGCGGAAGGTAGCCGCGCTGGCGGTCCCGGGCTCGCGCTGGGCGCTTGGTCAGCGCAGGATGCGCTCCACCATTCGCATGGCCCGGGGACCGTTCGGGTCGCTGAACCGGGCGACGTCCGCCCAGATCGCCTCGCGCCCCTCGTCGCTGTCGAAGAAGCGTTCCTTGAAGTCGGCCACGGTGGGGAACTTGCAGATGGCCATGCCGTCGAGCGCCGCCGACGGCGTTGTCAGGGATCCGTCGAACGATCCGCTGAACGAGCACTGCACGTAGTCCCACATGCCTACATGGTGGCGAAGCGCCAAGGGCGCGTGGTTGTCGCGCCAGTGGCTGTCGAACTGCTCGTGCGTGAGGTCGCCACGGCGGACGACCGGGAACAGCAGTCCCAGGCCGGGCGTCTCCTCCCCCACCGACCAGGTCTCCGCGTGCTCCTTGACCCGTCGGAACGTCGTGGCGTACAGCCCGATCGAGGCGGCGTCGGCCAGCTTCTCGGCCAGCTCGGCCGGCTCGCCGGTGGCCCGTACGACGCCCAGGAAATCGCCGGTGTGTCCCTCGAGCGCCGTGTGGAGAGTGACACTCCTGGCGGACGCGGACCGGTCCTCAGCGAGCTTGGCCGCGAGCCGCCGGGCGGAGTCTCGATCGGCGTACATCGCCACCACGCCGACATCGGTGGGATAGGTCATGAGCTGGACCGTAGTCCCTTGCCGCGGTGTCCGGGTCGGTCTGCGGCGGCGAGTACCGTCGAGTTCTGTGACGCCGCATCGGCACGACCGCTGGTTGATCGACGGCAACAACGTGATGGGTGCCCGGCCCGATGGATGGTGGCGGGACCGGGCCGGGGCCGCTGCCCGCCTGACCGACGGGGTGGACGCCTGGCAACAGCAGACCGGCCATGACGTCGTGCTCGTGTTCGACGGACCGGACCGCCGGGAGCTCACCGGCCGTTCCCGGCCTGGATTCGAGGTGCGGTTCGCCGAGCGAGCCGGCCGAAATGCCGGTGACGACCTGGTTGTCCGGCTGGCCGCCGAGCGCGGCGACGACGACCAGCCCGACACGGTCGTGACGTCGGACGCCGGACTGGTGGCCCGACTGCCGGAGGCGGCCGACGTGGTTGGCTCGGGCGCCTTCCGGAAGATGTTGGAAAACCGCTGACCTGCGGCTGGCTACCAGGGGTCGATGGGGTGCTTGCGGGTGGTGCGGGGCGCAGGCGCCGGGAAGGTGGCCAGGGTACGCAAGAGCAGGTCTCTGGTGTCGGCCGGGTCGATGACGTCGTCGAGCGCGAAACCACGCGCGTAGACCAGGCCGGTGTTGCGCTCCTTCATCTCGGCGGTGCGATGGGCGCGGATCTGCTTGCGGGTCTCCTCATCGGGCGCCGCCTCGATCTCGTCCCGGTGCACGATGTTGACCGCTCCTTCCAGGCCCATGCCGCCGAACTCGGCGGTGGGCCAGCCAACCAGCAGATCCGGGCGGAACGCATCCGAGCCCATCACGTAGTAGCCGAGGCCGTAGGCCTTGCGCAGGATGATCGACATCACCGGGACATCGGTGTTGGCCAGCGCCATCAGCGTGCGGGCGCTGTGTCGGACGAGCGCGGTCTGCTCGGCACCCGGGCCGATCATGAAGCCGGGGGTGTCGCACAGGAAGAGCAGAGGCACGTCGAAGGCGTTGCACACCTCGATGTGGCGGCTGATCTTGTCCGAGCCGTCACGGTCGATGGCCCCGGCGCCGAACATCGGGTTGTTGGCAATGACGCCGACGGTTCGGCCACCGATCCGTACGAGCGAGGTCGACACGCAGCGGCCCCATTTGGGGCGCAGCTCCATGACGGTGCCGATGTCCGCGATGCCCTCCACGATCTTGCGCACGTCGTAGGCGCGGCGAGGGTTCTCGGGCACGATGTGCCGGAGCTGCGCGGCGGTGGCCGGGGCCGGGGCCTGGACCTCTGTTGCGTCGCCCAGGAAGTAGGCCAGGTAGCCGCGGGCTTCGACGAGGGCCTGATCCTCGTCGTCGACCAGCACATCGACCGTGCCGATTCGCTCGTGGACCTCCATGGGGCCGATCTCTTCGGGAGTCAGGCGCTGGCCGGTGGCCGACTGCACGAGCGGCGGTCCCGACAGGCCCATCGTGGAGGTCCGTGTGCCGATGATGACGTCCGAGCATCCGGCGATGTTGGCCTGTCCGGCGAACGATGGGCCGGACAGGATCGTGATGAGCGGGACCAGACCGGACAGGCGGGGGAACTGCACGAACGTGGTGACCATGCCGCCCTGGAAGTTGAGTTCGGTGGCGCGGGCACCGCCGCCCTCGGACCAGCAGACGAGCGGCCAGCGATTGCGCTCGGCCAGGTCGAGCAGGCGATCGAGCTTGCGATGGTTGCGAGGGCTCTGGCTGCCGCCGAAGACCGTGTAGTCGTAGGAGGCTGCGCAGACGGTGTGGCCGTCGACCTTGCCGACACCCATGACGAGACCGTCAGCCGGGCCTTCGCCGAGATGCCGGCTGGCGGGTGCGGTCAGCTGGCCGTATTCGACGAAGGTGTCGGGGTCGAACAAGGCAGCGATGCGCTCGCGGGCGGTCCAGCGGCCGCGGCCGTGCTGGCGGTCGACGGCGTTGGGTCGGTTCTCGTCGAGGGTGGCCTGGCGGGCGTCCAGCACCTTCTGGAGCAGCGGCGGAACGTCGTCCTTCGTAAGGTCGGCCATGGTGCGCCAACCTACGCGTCGGCCCTGATCAGGGTGAAAAACCGCCTGGCCGGTGTTCGGCCCTGCACGGCGCGCGTCGGGGGTTGCACGGTGACGTGGTCAAGCGCTGGGTTCGCCGCCTGCGCTCTCGCAACCTGGCGCTCGCCCAGACCTTTTACCTGGTCAAGGGAAGTGTGCGGCCCCGCTCGGCGCCCATACGGGTTTCCACGGTGACGCAACGTCAGGCTGGCGGCCTCCCGCCGGCGCTGAGGCCACGCGCTACTCGCTGTTCGTCTTCTCCGGAGACGCACGATTCGTCCCCGGAGAAACCTGCAGTTGTACTTGCAGGTGTAATAGCCCAGCTCAGGCCATGGCCGCTGTTGCGACGGCCACCGTTCAGCGTTGCAGAACGACCGCTATGACTGCGTCCTGACGGGCCTCGGCGGGTCGAGAGCGCCGCGCCGGCGGCGTTCCGTCACCGGGCAAAGTCCTACGGGCCGGGATGGCTCCGTTCAGTGCCGTGACCTGGGCAACGAGCGCGTCCGACCGCGCAAGGTGGCCGAACAACACAATGCCCCAGCGCACCCGGGATACTTTAGTCACTGCTAAACTTTCCCCGCATGGACACCTGGCAGGTGCTCGCCGAACCCCGGCGCCGGCGCCTGCTCCAGCTCTGCTGGGACAACGAGCGCTCCGTCGGCCAGCTCCACGCCGCCATGCCTGATGTCTCCCTCGGTGCGATCAGCCAGCACCTGGCCCGCCTCCGCGGCGCCGGCCTCGTGCAGGTCCGAGCCGAAGGCCGTCGACGCCACTACCGGGCCGATCGCCAGCGGCTGGCCGACCTGCAGGTCTCCCTCGAGGCGATGTGGACGGCCGCACTCGACCAACTCGGCGCTCTGGCGGCCGATGCGACGACGGAGGACAAGCCATGAGCACCGAGCTTCCCGCCCTGGTCAGCCGGTCCGTCACGGTGCCCGCTCCCCGTGAGGTGGTGTGGCGCCTCATCTCCACGAATGAGGGCTGGGGCGCCTGGTGGGGTCCAGGCTCGACGATCGATGCCCGCCCCGGCGGGGCGATGAGCATCGCCTTCCCCGACGGCCGCAGGGCAGCCGGCACGGTCCAGCAGGTCGACCCGCCCACCCGTCTGACCTTCACCTTCGGCTACGACCGAGACGACGCGCCGGTGCCGGTCGACGGATCACTCGTCGAGCTGACGCTCACCGACGCGACCGACGGCACCGGAACCATCGTCCGACTCCTGCACCGCCTCTCCGACGAGGGACTGGCGGCCCTTCACGAGCCCGGCTGGCGCTACCAGCTCGGCCTCTTCCGAGACGTCGTCGCCAGAGCCAACTTCGGCCCAGATCTCACCGACCACGTGGACCAGTGGCACGCCGCCTGGGGAATGTCCGAGCGCGACGAGAGGCGACGTACCCTGCTGACGCTCCTCGCCCCCGACACGGTGGTGGATGAGCCGATGGCAACCCTGCAGGGCCCCGACGAGATCGATGCGTGGATCGAACAAGCCCGGGCTCACCTCCCCGCCACGGTCAAACGATCCTCGCCGGTCGCGCTCAACGGCGCCCACGCCATGTGGTCCTGGGAGATTACGGACAGCGGCGCGAACAGCACGACCTCCGCTCAGATCGCCGGCACTGCCATCGCCCGCCTCGCACCCGACGGCCGTTTCAAGACGATCACCTCATTCTGGTTGCGCACCCCTCCCGGCCTGCCCTCGAGCGTCCTCCGCGACCAGCCCGGATGACGGGCACAAGCGAGCAGCCAGGGCCGTCGTAGTCTCGTCATCGATGGCCCGAGGCGAGCTCCGCATCTACCTGGGCGCCGCTCCCGGGGTGGGGAAGACCTACGCCATGCTCGGGGAAGGCCGACGCCGGGCCGCCCGGGGCACGAATGTGGTCGTCGGCGCGGTCGAGACCTACGGACGGAAGAGGACCGAAGAGCAGTTGATCGGCCTGGAGATCGTCCCTCCCACTCTCGGTGGCGACGTCGACATCGACGCGGTCATCGTCAAGAAGCCTCACGTCGCCCTGATCGACGACTTGGCCAGACCGAACAGCGCCAACGCTGCCCACAGATTTCGCTGGCAGGATGTCGATCAGCTCCTCGACGCGGGCATCCACGTCGTCTCCGCCATGGACATCGACGAGCTCGAGTCCATGCGTGACGTCTGCGTAGCCATCACCGGGCAGCAGCCGCAAGGAACCATCCCGGATCGCCTGGTACGCGGCGCCGAGCAGGTCGAGCTCGTCGACGCCACCCCTGAAGCGCTACGCCGGCGCTTGGCCCACGGCAACATCTACCCGCCGGATCGGGTCGACGCCTCGACTCTCGAGTACTTCCGGGCCGGCAACCTCGCAGCCCTCCGACAGCTTGCCCTGCTCTGGTTGGCCGACCGGGTGGACGAGTCGCTCGACGCCTATCGCCGGGCGCACGACATCGATGCCCACTGGGAAACCCGAGAGCGAGTCGTGGTCGCGCTCACCGGCGCTCCCGACGGGGC
>JAXDQG010000550.1:0-4078 GCA_034667945.1 Acidimicrobiia bacterium
AAGTTGTTCTGCAGCCTGCTCTGTGACCGACCCTCCTGGATGTTCGTGCCCCAGAGCTGGTAGCCGACGAACAGCAGAAGCACCAGGCCGGTGCCGATCAGCGTCCGGCCCAGACCGGCCAGCACGCGGGCGAGCGTGGACCCGTCGCGCGACTCGACCGCTGCGGGATCCCGGGTGGCGTCTGCCTCCTCGGCCGCTGCGGGCTGCTCCGTGCCGTCTGGCTCTTCGGCCGCGTCGGTCGCGGCGGGCTCGTGGTCGGTGGCGTCCGCCTCGTCGGCCGCTGCCGGCTCCTCGGTGGTGTCTGGCTCTTCGGTGGTGTCTGGCTCTTCGGGCGTGTCTGGCTCTTGGGGCCCGTCGCCCGCCCCGGCATCCGCCTCGTTGCTGCCGCTCGCCGCCTCGACACCAGCGTCGCTCTCCTCCGACTCGGTCCCGCGCGGGGGATCAGCGAGGCTCACCCCAGCGACCTCGGCCCCGGAATCAGGCGCGGACGGTCGGCCGTCGCTCTCGGGGGCAGGTTCCGTATCGGGCGAGGAGCCGTCGACCTCGCTCGACGCAGCGAGAGCCCCACTCTTCGAGGCAATGCCTTCCCGGTCAGCGTCGCCTTCCCGGTCAGCGTCGGAGGGATCCGTGGCACCTGCCCTGTTGGCGGGGTCTGACACTTTGGTCGAGGCTACCCGTGCCCCGCGTTGTCCGGTCCGCGGGCCGGACAGTAACGTCGTGTCCGATCTCTGTGGACCCCGTCATCCATCTTCGCGGCGTGGTTTCGGTTCTCGGCCGCTTTCCTGCGCTCGCCGGTGCCGATCTCGACGTGGCCCGTGGTGAAATCGTCTTGTTGATCGGCCCAAACGGAGCCGGTAAGACCTCCCTGCTCAGGGTATGTGCGGGGTTGATGCCGGTCGCATCTGGTCGAGTCGTCGTGCTGGGGCATGAGTTGCCGGACGAGCGGCGGGCCTTGCGTCGGCGTGTGGGCTGGCTCGGCCACGCCAACGGCCTGTATGACGATCTGACCGTGGTGGAGAACGTGCGCTTCTGGGCCCGCGCCGCCGGTGCTCCCATGGCCGATGTCGAGGCCGCCCTCAATCGGCTCGAGATACAACCGCGCCTCTGGAACGTGGAGGCTGGGCGACTTTCCGCAGGTCAACGTCGCCGGGCAGCGGTGTCGGCCATGGTCGTGCGGCGGCCCGAGCTCTGGCTGCTCGATGAGCCCCACGCCGGCCTCGACGCCCAAGCCCGCGACGACTTCGACGAACTGGTCCGCGAAGCTGTGGCCGGTGGCGCAACAGCCGTGCTCGCCTCCCACGAGATCGAGCGGGGCGGTGCGCTGGCCACCCGCACGGTGCAGGTCAGTGGTGGGGTGGTCGTCGCCGACGGGTTGGGCTCCTCGCCTTCCTCGGCCGGCCATGAGCACCCGCCCGCCGTGGACCAGCCACCAGCGCAGGAGCGGGTACAGGACAACCACGAACGGGTACAGGACAACGTCGAGGGGTTGCACGGTGTGGCGTGATGCCCGCCTGGTGGCCGGCAAGGATCTGCGGGTCGAATGGCGTTCACGGGTTGCGCTCAACCAGATCGTGCCGTTCGCCATCGTGGTCCTGCTGCTGTTCGCCTTCGCCCTCGACCCCGACCGCGGCTTCTTGCGCAGGGCGGCTCCCGGCCTCTATTGGGTGGCCGTCCTGCTCTCCGCGCTGGTCGTCATCCAGCGCTCTTTCGCCGCCGAGACGGTCGACGGAGGCCGCGATGGCCTGCGGGTGATCGGTCTCGATCCTGCAGCCATCTTCCTGGGCAAGGCGCTGGCGGCCTCGGCCGTGCTGTTGCTGCTCGAGGTGGTGCTGGCGGCGGGGGTGATGCTCCTTTACGGAGCCGACTTCGGCAGCGCCTTCATCTTGGTCGTCGTCACCTGCCTGCTGGCCACCGCCGGCGTTGTGGCACCCGGCATGATCTACGGCGCCTTGGCATCCGGCGTGCGGGTTCGGGAGACTCTGCTGCCCCTGCTTTTTCTTCCCGCGGTCGCGCCGGTCATGATCGGTGCGACCAGGTCGTTCGAGGCGGCCATCAACCATTCGCCCGCCGAGGGGTGGCGATGGTGTGGCCTGCTGGGCGTGTTCGCCGTGGCGTACACCGCACTCGGATTGGCCGTGTTCGAGCCGCTCCTGGAGGACTCGTGACCACCGCGCTCTCCACACCTGAGAACCGGACGGCCGTGCCGGCTCACACCGGGTCGCGCTTCAGCCGCGTGCTCGGGGCGGTGGTGGCGTTGGGCCTCGGGCTGGTGGCCGTGCTGGGCCTCCTGATCAGCCCGGCAGACGAGGTCCAGGGCGATGCGGCGCGCATCATGTACGTGCACGTGCCGTCGGCCATCGTCGCCTACCTGGCCTTCGGGGTCACCGCGCTGGGCTCGGCGCTGTACCTGTGGCGCCGGTCCGACTTCTGGGACGCCACTGCGGCCGCGTCCGCGGAGATCGGCGTGGTCTTCACCAGCCTCACCCTGGTCACCGGCATGTTGTGGGGGAAGCCCACGTGGGGCACGTACTGGGAGTGGGATCCGCGGCTCACCACGACCGCGCTGCTCCTGATCCTCTTTCTCGGCTACCTCGCCGTGCGGGGGATCGCGGCAGAACGCAAGGTCCGGGCGAGGAGGTCGGCCATTGCCGGTCTGGTGGCTTTCGTGGATGTGCCGCTCGTCCACTACTCGGTCGACTGGTGGCGCAGCCTGCACCAGAAGGCGACCATCACCCGCCTCAGCCCGACCATCAGCGGCATCATGCTCTTCACCCTGATGAGCGGGATCTTCGTCTTCATCGGCCTGTACCTGTGGCTGCTCATCCACCGGTTCCGGGTGCAGTACCTGGAGGACGAGTTGGCCGAGGGTGGCCTGGCCGAGGCCATCGCCGAGCGCCGCCGAGAGGCGGGGGTAGCGGTCTGATGGACGATGCCGCCTTTGTGATCGGTGCCTATCTCGCCGTGTCCGTCGGGCTGGGCGCCTACGTGGTCCGTCTGCTCACCCGCGGGCGCAAGCTGTCCCGCCAGGTGCCGGAAGGCAGACGCCGGTGGATGTGAAGCAGCCGCTCGACGTCAGCCCCCGTCCCAGCATTGACGACCCTGCCGCCGGCCGTGCCAGGCGCCGCCGTAATTGGCGGGCCTACGGGCTGGGCTTCGTGGTCCTAATGGCGCTGGGATTCGTGGTCTTCCGCGGCCTGGGCAACGCCACGGTGTTCTTCTACAACGTGGACGAGGCGGTCGCCCGCCGGCCCTCGCTGGGGGAGAAGCGCTTCCGCATCCAGGGCACGGTCGAGGCCACCACCATCAGCCGTACCGCGCAAGGCGCGACCTTCACCATCGTCTACAACGGCGTGGAGGCCCCGGTCCGGCACCAGGGCGATCTTCCGCAGCTGTTCCAGCCCCAGATCCCGGTCGTGCTCGAGGGCCATTGGCAGGGGAACCTGTTCGAGTCCGACCGCATGCTGGTCAAGCACTCAGAGGTCTACACCGCCAAGAACCCCGACCGGGTGAAGAGCTACGACGAGACCCCGGGCGGGAGCAGCCCGGTCAGCCCGACGACGGCCGTCCCGTGAACGCGGCGCTCGGTCAGGCGGGGGTCGTCCTGGGCTTGAGCGCTTCGGCGCTCGGGCTGGTCACGCTGGTCGTGGCCCTCGTTCAGGGCCGCACGTACCGCATTCGCCTGGCCCGCCAGTACTCCGCCATGGTGCTGCTCGGAGCGCTGGTGGCCTTCATCGCCATGGAGCGGGCGCTCATCACGCGCGACTTCTCGGTCGACTTCGTTGCCAACCACGGCAGTCGCCGCACGCCGGCGCTGTACAACGTGGCCACGTTGTGGTCGGCGCTCGAGGGGTCGATCATCCTCTGGGTCCTCGTGCTGGCCGGCTACCTGGCGGTCACGGTGCACAAGTTCCGCCGTCAGCTCGACGACCGGCTGCTGGGCGTGGCCCTTGCCGTGCAGCTGGCGGTATGCCTGTTCTTCTTCGGGCTGCTACTCGGGCCGGCGAACCCCTTTGGTCGGGTGTCGCCCGTCCCCTTCGATGGGCCGGGGCCCAACCCGCTGCTGCAGAACCACCCGCTG
>JAXDQG010000551.1:0-15110 GCA_034667945.1 Acidimicrobiia bacterium
CCCGACGGGCGCCACTAGGGTGCGGGGCCATTGCCGCCCGGAAGGAGATTTCCCGTGGACGAGCCAGCCGTCCCCGATCCCTCGCGTCTGCTGGAAGGGGTGCGTGTACTGGACTTCACGCAGTATCTGGCCGGTCCATCGTGCACACGACTGCTCGTGGAGTTGGGCGCGGATGTCGTCAAGGTCGAGCATCCTCCTGAGGGCGATCCCGTCCGAGCCCTTTCTCCCCAACGGGGCGGCATGTCCGCCTGCTTCATGCAGCAGAATCGCGGCAAGCGCAGCCTCTGCCTCGACATCCGCCGTCCGGAAGCGGTCGACGCGATCAAGCGTTTGATCCCACAGATCGACATCGTCGTCGAGAACGCCACACCGGGCGTCATGGAGCGCCGGGGCCTCGGATATCGCGATCTTTCGGCGATCAATCCACGGCTCATCATGGCGTCGGTCAGTGGCTTCGGTCAGACGGGTCCCTACCACCATCGCTCCTGCTTCGACTTCATCGCGCAGGCAATGGCGGGTCTCATGCACATGACCGGTGACCCCCAAGGTCCTCCGTATTTCGTCGGCATCGGCATGGGTGACACCAATGCCGGAGTCCATGCATTCGCCGGTATCGGCTATGCCCTTTACCAGCGTGATCGCACCGGACAGGGCACCCATCTCGACATCTCCATGGTCGACGCCCTCTTCCACATGCAGGAATACGCCGTCGGAGCCGCCTCGATGACCGACGGTGACTTCGTGCCGATGCGCCAGGGCCGCCATTACCAGCCGGTCTCCCCGGCAGGCACGTTCAAGGGTCCACAGGGATGGATCGTCATCCTTTGCATGCCGAACCAGATCAACAACCTCTGGTCGGCGATTGGGCGAACCGATCTGGCAACCGACCCCCGGTTCGACACGCTAGAAGGACGTCTCCTCCACCGCCGCGAGATCACGGAGCTCGTAGAGGCATGGATGTCGACATTCGAGACCGATGAGCAGGTGCTGGCCGAACTCGAGCGCCACCATGTCCCCCACGGCCCGGTGCTCAGCCCCGCGGACGCCATCTCGCACCCGTGGTTCATCGAGCAGGGCTCGGTGCAGCACATCGCCGACGCCGACGGTGGCACCTTCGCCGCGCCCGGCTTCCCCATTCGTTTCAGCGGCGTACGGCCCTTGGCTCCACTGGTTCCGCCCAGGGTCGGCGAGCACAACCAAGAGATCCTGGCGGAGGCCGGACTCAGCGCGCATGAGATCGACGCCCTCGCCACCCCTCAAGTGGACGCCGTCGAGCCGGAACCGGTCTGAGCGTGTCGCGCGGCTGAGGACCGCGGAGCCGACTGGGACGAGGATGTCGCCCAGCAACCTCGACGCGCACAAGCGTCTTCTGACGACCGCGGAGAGGCGCGGGTCCTAAGGTTCTCCTGGCACGGCAGGGAACCCTTCGAGAGGCACGCCGTGCCGGTCGGGCTGCGTCTGTACGGCGCAGCTCCTGAGCCGAGCAGTGAGGAGAGAGTCGTGGACAGCCAGGACATCGAGTATCAGGGAGACGGGCTACGCCTGGTCGGGCATCTCGTGCTACCCGACGGCACCGACAAGCGCCCCGGCGTCCTGGTCGCCCATGAGGGACCGGGCATCGACGACATCGCCAAGGAGAAGGCCCGTCGACTGGCGGCGCTCGGCTACGTCGCCTTTGCGCTCGATTACAACGGCAACGGCGAGCGGCTGCCCGACATGGCCGCCACAATGGCCCGCCTCGGTCCGCTCATGAAGGAGCCGTTGCGCATCCGGGCGCTCGGCCAGGCGGGCCTCGACGTCCTCACCGCCCAGGCGCGCACCGACACCAGTCGGCTGGCGGCCATCGGCTACTGCTTCGGCGGCACGTTGTCGCTCGAGCTCGCCCGAGGTGGAGCCGACCTCAAGGCCGTTGTCGGCTTCCACTCGGGCCTGGCCACGGCCCGGCCGGAGGATGCCAAGAACATCAAGGCCAGAGTGCTGGTGTGCATCGGCGCGGACGACCCACTCGTCCCGCCCCAGCAACGCTCGGCCTTCGAGGAGGAGATGCGCGCCGGCGGGGTCGACTGGCGCATGAACCTCTACGGCGGGGCCAAGCACAGCTTCACCAATCCCAACGCCAGCGCCATGGGCGTCCCGGGCATCGAGTATCACGAGCCGACCGACCGCCGGTCGTGGAGCGCCATGCGAGAGCTCTTCAGCGAAACCATCGACTAGCGCTGGGTGGCCGCCAACTCTTCATGTTGTGAGGAGGGTTGCCTTCCATGGACCGAGCGGGGCTCCCACCTGTTTGCAGGGAGGTCGCATCCGCTCGGTCCCGCGGCGACCCCGAGGCCTCCAACACGAAGGCCGACTCGCAGGTAACTGCGGGTTTTTGTCTTTCAAATTCTGCTAGACCAGACTGATCGGTCTGTATCTAGCGAATCGTACAAATTGCTTGGCCTCACAGTTCGTCACTATTTTTCGCCCGGCCCGCCGACTTCCTTTCAGGAATGAGCGCGGGCGGATCTATCGATCACGGCGATGAGGAGGAACTGTGGGGCGACGGTTGAAGGGCATGGGCGCGAGCCTGCTCGGCCTATCCCTGGTGGCCGCGGCCTGCGGTGGGAGCGGCGGCGACGGGTCAACTACGGCGGCAACGGTGGACAGCAACGTCCGCTCGGGCATTCAGAATGCCCTGGGCGGCTCGTCGACCACCGGAGGAGCCGACGCGACGGTGCAGCCCACGACCATGGAGGGTTGGGAGGCGCTCTGGGCAGAGCAACGCGCTGCCATCGTCAAGCGCATCAAGGACAACAAGTGGGGCAAGACGGCTGACGGCACGAAGGTCGTCGGGCCCGAGGGCTTCGCCATCGATCTGACCAAGTGCCCGGCCGGTTGGAGCGACACCGAGGGTGTGACCGACACCAACATCAAGATCGGCCACCCCGCGGCGCTCTCCGGGCCCCAGGCGGACTACGGCAACATCCCCAAGGCTGCCGACGCGCTGATGAAGTACTACAGCTCGAAGGGCGTCTTCAAGGACAGCAGCGGCAAGACCCGCACCGCGACCATCGTCATGCGCGACGACGGGTTCGACCCGGCCCGCACCATCCCCCTGGTTGACGAGTTGATCGACTCCGAGAAGGTCTTCGCGGTGGCCACCATGTCGTCGGCCGGCTCGCTCAAGACCTACGACAAGCTCAACCAGCGCTGCATCCCCCAGCCGACCACCGGTACCGGTCATCCCGGCATGGCCGACCCGGTAATCCATCCATGGACCACCATCGGCAACTTCGCCTACACAACCGAGGCTGTGCTGTGGGGCGCCTTCATCGAGCAGCACCTCTCCGAGTTCGGCGGCAAGGTGAAAGTTGCCGCGCTGGTGACCACGAACGACTTCGGTGCGGCCTATGACACCGGCTTCAAGGCCTTCCTCGCCCAGTCGCCGCAGAAGGCCAACATCCAGTACGTGACGGAGTCGGTCGAGCCGCTTTCGGTGAGCGTCAAGGACCAGATGACCACGCTGGCGTCGCAGAAGCCCGATGTGTTCCTCGGCATGAACGTGGCGGCGACCTGTTCGCAGGTCATCAACGAAGCAGCCGAGAACGGGCTCAAGGAACAGGCCAAGTACAAGTTCATCTCCTCGGTGTGCAAGGCGGCCAGCTTCGTCGGCAAGGACAAGGTCGGCGACGCATCCGACGGCTGGTGGACCATGGGTGGTGGCCTGAAGGACATCAACTCGACGGCATTTGACGACGATGCCTTCGTGAAGTTCGGCCGTCAGATCATCAACCAGGCGGGCTACGACTACACCAAGTCCGGCTCGTTCGGCTTCGGCCTGCTGTACTTCTGGCCCTGGGTGCAGGCACTCCAGATCGCCGGCGAGCTCGAGGGCGGACTCACCCGCACCAATCTGATCGTGGCGTTCCGCGCCATGGACATGACGCACCCGTTCCTGCTGTCCGGGGTCAAGTACAACCTGAACGGCAACAAGGACGCCTATGCCGTCGAGGGCTCGGACATCTCCAAGTGGGATACCGCCAAGCAGACTTGGGTCCAGCAGGGCACTCCCATCGACATCTCGGGGCAGTCCAAGAACTGCGCCTTCAACCAGGCATCCGGCCGCTGCGAGTGAGCTAGAGGGATGACTGACCGGGGCGGGGTCGACCGTAGGTCGGCGCCGCCCCGTTGCGCGTCCGGACGACAACGGTGTCGGGACGAGCGACGAGCCCGGCACACTGTCTCGGTCGTCATGACAAACACGGCTCGGTCGTCATGACGAAGACGGGGTCTCGGTCGTCATGAAGGCGGCTCGGTCGTCGTGACATAGAGGGCTGCGACCGACTGCGAGGAAAGGAGCGGGCATGACACAAGCCGGATGGCTGGCCGACCCGACGGGTGGTCACGAGGTTCGATACTGGGACGGGACCCGGTGGACCCAGCACGTCGGCGACCGGGGCGTGACCGCCATCGACCCGCTCCCGGCCGGGGTCGAGCCGCCGGCACCCGGCGCACCAGCCAACACGTGGGCACCGCCCTCGCAACCCGAGCCACCGTCGCCTGCAGTAGCGCCAAGCGGCAAGGGCGGCTGGAAAGACCGTTTCAAGACCGCCGCCCAGGAGGTGGCGCAGCAAGGCAAACAGGTTGCCGACCAGGCCAAATCCGCGATCGGCGCCCAACAGGCGAAGCGCCTCGAGCAATGGCGGGAAGATCCGGCCACGCTTTGGTGCGGGCAGAGCCAGGGTGTCGCCACCAAGGCCACCGGCATGTCGAAGGCGCTGTACCGCATCACCAAGGATCGGGTGTGGATCGACACGGGCGTGCTCGGGGTGCGGTCGGACCAGTTCCCGCTGTGGGCAGTGAAGGATCTCGACGTCCGCCAGAGCGCCTTGCAGCGCGGCAAGGACGTGGGAGACGTGGTCCTCTGGCTGGAGGACCCGAGCTACGGCGTGCAGGGGTCAGCTTTCTCGATGAGCGGTGAGGGCGGGCATGAGCCGGGCGTAGGACGCACCAGCGGGGAAGCAGTGCTCGACGACATCGCGGAGCCGTATCGGGTGCGCGATCTCCTCATGCCGCTGATCAGCGAGGCCCGCTCGAAGAAGCTGATGGAACGTCAGACGCAGTATCTCCACGTCAATCCGGGTGTGGCCGGCGTCGCCGCCGGGTTTGCCGCTACGCCGGGACCGCCAGCGGCGCCGGCTCCCACCGCACCGCCCACCGATTTGGCGGACCAGCTTCGCAAGCTCGCCGCCCTGCGCGACGAGGGGACTCTCACCGACGAGGAGTTCGCCGCCCAGAAAGCCAGGCTCCTCGGGAGCTGAAAAGCCCCGCCGCCTGGCGATCCGCGGCTGCGGGAGCACGTCCACAACCGACCGTTTGATACTCGTAGTCGCCCTCTAAGACGTGACTAACGTCACGCGGTGACCCGGGCCGGCAGTGGCCCCAAGGCACAGCGTCAAGTTGGGGGAGCATATGAGACCAACGAAGAAGCTGACGCGAGCGGCGCGTGCGGCCGTGTTGATCACCGGATTGGTGGCCGCCGCCTGTGGCTCCAGTGAGGGGGGAGGATCAACGGCCGCGACGGTGGATCCGGGGATCAAGCAGGGGGTCGGCCAGGCGCTGTCGGGCAGTTCGTCCACAACGTCAGCCGCGCCGGCCGCGCAGCCGACATCCATGGACGCCTGGGAGGCGCTGTGGATGAAAGAGCGGGATGCGGTCGTCAAGAAGATCAAAGACAACAAGTGGGGGAAGTCGGCCGATGGCAAGTCGGTCACCGGGCCTGACGGCTTCCAGATCGACCTGTCGAAGTGTCCCAGCGGCTGGAGCGACAGTGAGGGTCTGAGCGACAACGAGATCAAGATCGGCCATACGACGGCGTTGTCCGGAACAGCGGCGGACTACGGCAACATCGCGAAGTCGATGCAGGTGGTCTTCGACTATTACTCCAGCAAGGGCGCCTTCACGGACGTGAACGGCAAGAACCGCAAGATCAACCTCACGGTGCGCGACGACGGCTACGACGCCGCCCGCACCATCCCGCTGGTCGACGAGCTGATCGACTCCCAGAAGGTCTTCATGATGTGGACGCTGGGTTCGCCGCCGGGTTTGAAGACCTACGACAAGCTCAATTCGCGCTGCATCCCGCATCCCTTCGAGATGAGTGGCCACCCCGGCTGGGGAGACCCGGTCAACCATCCATGGACCACCGGCCTGCAGATGGCGTACTCCACCGAGGCGGTGCTCTGGGGCGCATTCATCGAGCAACACAGGGCAGAGTTTCCGCCCGACAAGGTCAAAGTGGCCTCGCTCTCGGTCGCCAACGACTACGGCGTCGCCTACAACAACGCCTTCAAGGCCTACATCGAGCAATCCACGCTGAAGGGCAAGGTCGACTACTTCAACGAGACCATCGAGGCACAAGCGCCCACCGTGAAAGACCCGATGACGACCATCGCCGCCCGGCACGTCGACGTGTTCATCAACATGGCCGGTGGTGCCGCCTGCCCGCAGGTCATCAACGAAGCCGCCCAGAACGGCATGAAGGGCGAGGTCAAGTACATGTTCATGACCTCCGTGTGCAAGTCCGCCAGCTTCATGGGCAAGGACAAGGTCGGGGGCGACGGCTCGCAATCCAATGGTTGGTGGATCATCGGCGGAGGGGCGAAGGACTTCAATTCGTCTGCTCTCGACAACGACCCGTACGTCACCTGGGGTCGCCAGCTCCTGCAGGCCAAGGGCATCGACTACAAGACCTCGGGCTCGCTCGGGTCCGGCTTCCTCTTCGCCTTTCCGATGGTCGAAGCATTGATCATTGCCGGCCAGCTGGATGGCGGACTGACCCGCTCCAACTTGATCACAGTGCTGCGGTCCTTCGAGATGACCAATCCCATGCTGTTGCCCGGGGTGAAGTTCAACACCAGCGGCAACAAGGACGCGTACTTCATCGAGGGATCTGACATCGGCAAGTACGACTCGTCGAAGCAAACGTGGATTCAGCAGGGCGACATCATCGATTTGTCGGGCGCTTCCCGCCCCTGCGCTTACGACCAGTCGACCAGTCTCTGCAAGTGAGCGTGCCTCGTCGCTGAGGTGCTGAGGACACGGGCGGATAAGGCCTCCCGACGCCTCCGCGCCCCATCAAAACGGCTGCCCGTCGCTCGGCCCTCTCCCCTCTGGGCTGCCCGACAGGTCGAGCCATCGTCGTCGACCTGTCGGGCGACCCGATGTCTCAGTCGTCCCCGTCATCCTCGAGGAAGATGCATTCTCCGGGGCAGTCCAGCGCCGATGCGATGGCCGCCTCTTCCAAGCGCGCCGGCACCCACACGTCGCTACCGCTACCGCCGGGGTCGTTGCCGAGCCGCCCGTCGAGATGCACGTAGCTGATCCCGTCCTCCAACAGCACGAACAGCTCGGGGCAGTGATCGGTGCACAGCCCGTCCCCGGTGCAGAGGTCCTGATCGATCCAGACCCTCATGGGCGCACTCCCGATTGGACCCCGGTCCCTGATGACCAGAGCGGCGATGAGCCTCACGATGCCGCTTCAGCTCCCAGCGCCCATCGGGGCAATCCCCCAAACCAGCCCCCTTCTGGCTGTGACGCTGCGCGGCATCCGAGCCGCTACCGTTCGTGGTCGCACGACCACAACGCACGCCAGGAACCCCGCCTAGTACGTCGAATCGGGCGACGGGTGCAGCGAATCGACGTCGAATCGACGCACCAGGCGCCGAAAGACTGCACCAACTCGGAGGTCGCACCGACCCGGACATTGCCCAAGCGATTGCTTGCTCGCACAGCGGGGCGAGCATGGCGGGGCGAGCGTGGCGGGGCGAAGTACTCGAGTCAGCCCAGGGACGAGCCGCCCTGCCGCCGCCGTCCTCTCACGTTCCGGGGATCTGCTGAAGGACGCCAGCTTCCACGAGCACGCGGTAGCGCTCCTCGCTCCAGCCCAGCATCCCGCAGACGACGTCGTGGTTGTGCTCACCCAAGCTGGCCACCGGCAGCTCGAGCTCTTTCGGAAAGTCCGAGAACCGCAACGGCATCCCCGGAATATCGACCTCTCCGATGATGTCGTCGGCCACGGTTCGCACGGTGCGCTGATGGCGAAGGTGCGGATGCTGAACCGCCTGCTCCACCGACAGCACCGGCGCGGCGGGCACGCGCTCTTTCGACATCGCGGCCAGCGCCGCCTCGCGGCTCGGTTGTTCGAGCAGCCACTTGGAGATGAGCTCGTTGACCTCGTCACGCCGTTCGGTGCGGCCCGGGCTGGTGGCGTAGCGGGGGTCCACTTCGAGCTCGGGACGCCCCATCGCCCGGCACAGCTGTCCCCATTGACGGTCGTTCGCCGCGGCCAAGATCACGTCACCGTCGCGGGCGGAAAAAACGCCGTAACCGCCGACGAACGGATGCAACGATCCGGAGCGCATCGGCTTGGCCGCTCCGCCGGATGCCGACCACGCCTGCACGTTGACCTCGTGGCAGGTCATGTAGCAGTCCAGCAGGGACACCTCGATCTTCTGCCCACGACCGGTGCGTTCCCGGTGATAGAGCGCGGCAGCAACACCGGCCATGCCGTGTACACCGGTGAGCACATCCCCCGGCGACAGACCCATCAGTGATGGGGGCCGATCGGGCTCGCCGTTCATGTGCAGCACACCGGCGTAGGCCTGTGCGATCCCGTCGTACCCGGGCTCGTCCCGCAGCGGGCCGTCCTGGCCGAAAGCCGAGATCGAGCACATGATCAGTCGCGGGTTGATCTCTGACACCGTCTCCCAGTCGAGGCCCAGACGAGCGATCACGCCGGGACTGAAGTTCTCTACGAGGACGTCGACATTGGCGACCAGTTCCTCGGCCAGCTCTCGGCCCCGGGGGTCCTTCACGTCCAAGAAGACCGAGCGCTTACCGCGGTTCTGCTGCAGGAAGTAGGCCGACCGACCGTTGCGCATCCAGAGCAGCGTGCGGGACATGTCCCCCGCCGGGGGCAACTCCACCTTGATGACCTCCGCGCCCATCTCGACCATGAGTCGGGTGAGGGTCGGCCCGGACAACACGTTGGTGAAGTCGAGGACCCGAACGCCATCGAAGATCCCAAGCACCTGCCTCTGCCCCCCGTACGCGTACGCCTGCGTCTGGCGCCGGGAGACTAGTCCGCCCGACTCCTGCCTGAGGCCGCCGCCCCCGTCCCGTCGAGGCCCGCGCGAAGCGCAAGCATTACTCACGGGCGAGCTCGCCGCGACCTGGGGCATCATGTCGCCGATGAGGGGGCCCTTCCGAGGGGGCTGGCTGATGCCAGCGGTGACTGCGCTAGTCCTGGCGGCATGTCCGTCGTGCCGCCAGGGCGACCTACGCACAGCCGCGCCGCGCGAGACCGCACCCAACGTGAGCGCGGTCGAGGTCGGTACAACTGGCACTTCCACCACCTCGTCCGCCGCAGCCGCTGCAGTCACGACAACCCAGCCAGCCCCAACCGCTCCGGCGACGAGCTCTTCGGGGCCGGTCGTCCCGACGACCATCGTCGGGTCGCGGGTGATGGCCACCAGAACGTTCCCGCTGACCGGATTCATCGGCGTCGCGGCCGAAGCGTTCACCGTGACCGTGTCCGCGGGACCGTTCGCGGTGTCCGTGACCGCCGACGACAACATCTTCGACCGACTGCTCGTGGCCGTCGACGGTCAGCGGCTCCTCCTCGGCCTGGTGCCCGGAACATCGCTGCGCGGGGTCACGCTTACCGCGCAGGTGTCGCTGCCCGACCTGACCGCACTGGATGCCAGCGGCTCGGCCCGGATCACCGTCGGGGGATTCAATGGCTCGACGTCCCGCGCCGTCTCGGCAAGCGGGGCCAGCGTCGTCAACGGCAACTTCGATTCGGGACCCGTGCGCGTGGAGCTCTCCGGCGCGTCCACCGGACACTTCTCGGGCAGGTGCACCGATCTCGACGTTCGAGCCGGAGGCGCGAGCCACCTCGAGGCCCTCGGCTTGAACTGCTCGACCGCGACGGTGGATCTCTCAGGGGCGAGTGACGGGACCATCACGGCGCAGTCGGTCCAAGGGCAACTCAGCGGAGCGTCCCGCCTGCTGTACGGGCCTGAGACTGCGAGCGTGCGGGTCGATACCAGCGGTGCGAGCTCGGTGGCTCGGCGCTGATCCTCGGCAAGCCGGTTGTCGTTCCCGCATCGGGCAGCACTCCGAGAGGCTGCGCCAGTCGGACCTCACCCATCCATTCGATACGAAACCGACCCATTTGGCTCACGCACCCTCAGTCGCCAGATGCGTTCAGCTGTGGACCGGCGCAAAATTATCGACTTCTTACCGTAGCGAAATGAATTTCGCGCCGCCGACAGCTCCACCCCACATCGGTCGGAGAGAACTCGCAATCGGGGTGGGACATACCGACGACGCGCCCAACCGAGACAATGGGGCCTACGCGAAAGGCTTACCGTCGAACCCGTTGCGACGGCGCCCGGAAGGAAAGGCGATACCTGACGACATCGTCAGGTCATGTCCGGCAAAGAACATCTCTGGACCGCCCCTCACACGCGACCCGCGTGTACCACCCATCTGCGCATGTCCCAGCACGCTGCGAGAGGTGCCGGGATTCGGATGCGCTCGAACAAATTCTTGGCAAAGCCAATCCCGCACCACACCGCACCACACCACACCACACCACACCATCGTCGAGGACGAAGCGACGGAACGGTCTGCTTGGGAAATCTCTCGCGACAAGACGAGCACACAGCTCTCGTGATGCACAGCGCCCTGCGGATGAGGCAACAGACCGGCGTCGCTCGTGACCGCGCGCGCCAAAGCCGGTGCGGGGATGAAGCGCGCCGCAAGGAGCTCGGCGGACAAGCGCAGTTCGCAATTGACGGCCGTGACGTCAGACGTCAATCTCGATCTCTCCACCCAAGGTGGCGCCGCGGAGCTCGAGGCGATCACCGCTCCAGAAGCGCCCAGGGTCGTACCAATTGGCCGGACGACTTTCGTCGAGAAGTCCCATGCGCTGGTACGTGAGGGCTACCAACTCTGCGCAGTAGAGATCTTCGAGCGACACCGCGCGGCGGATGCGACCGCGTAACCAATGACGCACCAAGACGGAGGTCGACGGAAATCGCCGCCCGCCGTACTCGGCTACCACGCCGAGGGCAATGTTCTCCTGAGCTGGGGAAACGCTTGGACTGAGCTGGCGAAGGTACGCCTTCTGGCCGTACTTGTGCACCCACGTCTCGACGGCGTCGACGAGCCGGTGCAGCTGCGCACCTCGCTGATGATCGCCAGACCAGACGTCGGGGAGCGCTCTGCCCAACTCTGCATGCCAGACCAATGGGGGAAGATCGTCGATGCACAGTGCCATGGCCACATGGTTCACCGGACTGTTGGTCGCGGCGCGGATGGCACGATCGGCGATCTTGCGTCCTTTGAAGAGCCAGATGTCTCCACTTGCCGTGATAGCGGCCGCCTCGGCGAGCGGGAGTCTCGTCGGGGGCATCGAGGTACGGTAGCTGTTCGATGAAGTGGAAGCTGCTTGGTCTCGCCGGATTGGTCGGTGTCGTTGCAGTCGGCGCAACGACGGTCAACCGCCATCGCGCTCGAGCCTGGACCGACTACGAGCCCGCGGATCTGCGAGAAAGGCTCCACGAGCGACTGCGATCAAGCATTTCCGGAGCAGCGGGGGCCAGCGGTTCAGGGAGCGAACAGCGGAATGAGGACACGTCCTTCCGCTGACGGTGTCATCGACAATGATGGTGACGAGCGCTTGGTACGGCCGTCGCCCGACTGCGGCCA
This sequence comes from Acidimicrobiia bacterium, assembly GCA_034667945.1. Taxonomy (GTDB): domain Bacteria; phylum Actinomycetota; class Acidimicrobiia; order Acidimicrobiales; family CAIXPF01; genus JAXDQG01. The sequence goes on from JAXDQG010000551.1 coordinate 11,758, forward strand.
ATAGCTATCTGTTCAACGGGCCGGGCGTCTCCTCCTTTGACGCTCCCCCATTGCTTTGAAGCCGCTCGCGCATAAAAGCAACTTGGCTGGTATCTTCCATGGCTATGCCCAAGACCAACGTCAACGGCGCGTCGAGCGACGAAGCAGAACGCGCCGTCCGTTCCTTTCTGACCTTTCTGACCGACCCTGACAGCCTGGTAGATGCCGAGGCCGTCAAAATGCACGAGAGCGCAGTCACCGCTGCCAAAGATCCGATCGACAAACTCAAGGCCATTTCCGCTCTGCAACGGGCGCAGGCCATAGACCCCGCAGTTTTCCGGGCGGATTTCGTCCGTCATGCCAAGAGCTGGGCAGAGGACGAAAGTGTTCCGGCCTCGGCCTTCCAGCAGCTGGGCGTGCCCGACGACCTGCTGCAGCAGGCCGGCATCATCATCGTCGGCGGTCGCGGTCGTCGCCGTCGTGGAGCGGCTACCCCGTCGCAGGCCACGTCTCGCCGAAAGGCCGTGAGCGCCAGCCAACTCGAAGAGGGCATCCTCACGCTCGACGGTGAGTTCACGCTCAAGGACGTCGCCGAGCGTGTGGGCGGCAGCCCGGCCACCATCAAGGCGGCAATCGAGCGTCTCGAGGCTCAAGAGAAGGTGCAGTCGGCCGGCGAGCGCACGGGCAGCCGTGGCCGGGCCGCCCGCACCTGGAAAATTTCTTAGGACCTGCGCCGATAGGCGCCACGTCCGTCAATCCTCGCTTCCCAGCAGTCGCAGGGCAGCAATGGACCAGCCGATGACCGGGGCAGGCGTTCCACTCGGGCGCCTGCCCCGCTGGCACTTCGCACCGGCGCCCCTGCGAGTTCCGCGGATCGTAAGGGCCTCATCGGCACTGGTCCGGCGGAGGGGGCGTAGCTTCGCTGGCATGAGGGCGACCGACACGCATGTGCTGGTTCTGGCCAAAGCGCCCGTCGCCGGCCGGGTCAAGACCCGCCTCTGCCCACCGTGCTCCACTGAGCAGGCAGCGGCCATCGCCGAAGCCGCCTTGGCCGACACCCTCGACGCCGTTTCGCGCTGCAACGCCGACCGCCGGGTCATCGCGCTCGACGGTGAGCCAGGCCTGTGGCTGCCGTCCGGCTTCGAGATGATTGCGCAAAGCGACGGCGGGCTCGCCGCCCGGCTGGCTGCGGCGTGGGATGCCGTCGGCGGTCCCGGTCTGCAGATCGGAATGGACACGCCCCAGGTCACACCGGACCTGCTCGACCACGGGCTCGAGCAATTGATGTCCCCTTCCGTCGACGCGGTGCTCGGACCGGCCGAGGACGGCGGGTGGTGGTCGATCGGACTTCGGCAACCGGACCGACGGGTTTTTGCAGGCGTGCCCATGAGCACCGCTGACACCGGGGCCGCCCAGTTGGCCCAACTCGAGCGAGTCGGGTTGGTCGTGCGCACCCTGCCGCGGCTGCAAGATCTCGATCGGATGGATGATGCGCTGACCATCGCGCAGCATCATCCGACCCTGCGCACGACCCGAGCGGTGAGGGCCGTCCTGGCGGCGGTGTGATCGTGAAGTCGCTGGCGGCGGTGTGATCGTGAAGTCCTGGCTGCGGTCGTGGACCACCGATCCCGGCCTGCCGCTGCGCCAGGGTCGCTACCGCTCGCGGCTGAGAGACGAGGGCGCCGCCGCGGTGCTGGGCATCGCCCTGGCTGCCTTGTTCACCACGTGTTTCGTCACCGGCTTGTTCTCTCACCTCCAACAGCATCCGCAGAGCTGGTTCCCCATCCCCAGGCGACCGGTCGGGCTGTATCGCGTCACGCAGGGCGTTCATGTCGCGACGGGTATCGCCTCGATCCCGGTGCTGGCCTCCAAACTCTGGGTCGTCTGGCCCCGATTCCTTTCGTATCCGCCGGTGCGTCATGTGGCGGATGCCGTGGAGCGCGTCGGGCTCCTTCCCCTGGTCGGGGGCGGAGTGTTCATGGTGTTCTCCGGCGTCGCCAACATCGCCCAGTGGTACCCCTGGCGGTTTTCGTTCACGGCTTCGCACTTCTGGGTGGCGTGGCTGACGATGGGCGCGCTGATTGCTCACGTCGGGGCCAAGTGGGCGGTCACCTGGCAGGCACTGCGATCCCCTTCAATGCTGCGGGGGGAGGAGGAGGAGGAGAAGGGGGTCGGACGCGCGGCGCGCGAGCCCGAGAATCTCGTTGACGATGCCGCTTCGACAGGTCTCAGCCGGCGCGGATTTCTCGGCACAGTGGCCGCCGCTTCGGGCGTATTGACGGTGACCACCGTCGGCCAGACGTTGCCGGTCCTGCGGCGGCTGGCGGTGCTCGCGCCGCGGGATCCCGCATCGGGTCCCCAGGGCTATCCGGTCAACCGGGGTGCCGCCAATGCCGGCGTGGTCGAGCGAGCAGTGACGCAGGACTATCGGCTGGCGGTGTTGGGCGGGCGCGTACCGGTCAGCCTCACGGTCGACGAGTTGATGGCTCTGCCGGCCCACGAAGCCGAACTGCCCATCGCCTGCGTGGAGGGTTGGAGCTTCTCGGCGACCTGGCGAGGGGTGCGCCTGCGTGACGTACTTGCCTTGGCGGGTGCGCCCCCGGGACGGGCGGTGCGGGTGGAGTCGCTGGAGCCCGCCGGGGCATATCGAACGTCGACGCTCGACCACCGCCAGGCCATGGACGATCTGACCTTGCTGGCTACGCATCTCGACGGACAGCGTCTGGCGATCGACCACGGCTATCCCTGCCGATTGATCGCTCCCGACCGACCCGGCGTGCTGCAGACCAAGTGGGTCAGCCAGGTGGTAGTGCTATGAGCCACGTTCCGCCGATGGGACGGGCCCGCTCGCGGGGCGTTCCGTTCTGGCTGGGCGTCGCCATTGGCTGGTCGCTGATGGCGTTTGCCGTGCGGGGAATCCTGCAGCACGACATCGACACCCGTCCGGCCAGCCTGGCGCGTTTCGTGATCGGCAGCGCGGCGGTGCATGACCTGCTCGTGGCGCCCGTGGTCCTGGGCGTGGGTGTGCTGATGGCTCGGTGGCGGTTGGGCCGCGGCCGGCGGCCGTGGACGCTTGGTCGAAGCCGGGGCCGGGCGGCGGTGCAAGCCGGGTTGATCGTCACTGGGCTCGTTGCGGTGTATGCGTTTCCGCTCGTTCGCGGCTACGCGCGGGCCTTGCACAACCCGACCTCGCTGCCACGGGACTATTCGACCGAGCTTGCGATCGTCGTTGCCGTGATTTGGGGCGCGACCTTGGCTGGCGTGCTGGCGGACGTCGTGGTCCGACGGCTGCGGGAGCGAGGTCGGAAGGCACGTCCGTAGCGGGCGACGAGCGGCCTGTTGGATGACGCCGCCGCCACAGGCGCAAAACGTTC
>JAXDQG010000552.1:0-4998 GCA_034667945.1 Acidimicrobiia bacterium
CCGCCCCGGTAGGGCTGTGCGGGTGCGCGAGGGCGGCTTGGTCCGCGCAACTCGCGGTTCTTTGCACGGACGGCACCGCCTCACTCTAGACCTGGACGAATACGACCCTCCGTGGCTATATCACCACGGCCTGCTGGTCACCGGCCGAGATTGGCTTGCAGTCGTGTCAGTTCTGTTCGGAAGCGCTCGAAGTTGCCGAGCTTGAACTCTTCGTAACCCCGCACCAAGTCCGGCAAGCCGGCCAACTGGGCCACGTCAGCGTGGTTCTCTGCCGTCAAGCGGTCGAGCGCCGCGTCGAGCGCCTGGCGGTACTCCTCGATCAGCTGCCGTTCCACCCGGCGGACCTTCGCCCAGCCGAACGGATCAAGGGCGGTACCCCGTAGACGCTTCCCGCGCTCCAGCGTGCGAAGCGCGGGCGTGAACCAGGGGCCGAGGCGGATCTTCTGCTGCAGGCCGACGGCTCGGAGCATCGGCGGGTGGAGGTTGTAGCTGATCTTCACGTCGCCACCGACCTCGCCCTCGACCTGCAGGCGGGCGGCCCCCTCGAGGTGCAGGCGAGCGACCTCGTACTCGTCCTTGTAGGCCATCAGCTTGTAGAGGTTGCGGGCCACCGCCTCGGCGACCGCGGTCTGCCCGGGTGTCGCCGCCTCCTCGGCCCGGGCGGCACGGCGCACCACCTCGACATAGCGCTCGGCGTACGCCCGGTCCTGGTACGCGACCAGGTCCGGGACCCGGATCCGCAGGAGCCGGCCCAGCTCGCCGTGGTCAAGATCCGAGATGAGGGCCAAGTCCTCGACCGTTGGCTCGGCGTGGCCGGCATCGGCGTGCTCCATGACCGCCTCGACCCGACCAGCGTCGACGACCAGCATCCGGCCCCACCGGAAGGCCAACTTGTTCACCTCGACCGCGGCGCCATTCAGCTCGACGGCCTGCTCGATGGCGCCGGCGGAGATGGGCAGGCAACCCCGCTGGAAGGCCGCACCGACGACCACCATGTTGGCCGTGGTGGTGTCGCCGAAGAGACCTTCTGCGATGTCGGCCGCGTCCAGGTACAGGTTGTCGGCCGCCCGGGTCACGGCATCGAGGTCGGCCCGCATGGCATCGGCCGACGGATAGCCCGCCTCGGGCTTGGTCACCATGTCACCGGTCGGCGTGGCCGAGGTCGAGGCGACGGCGACAGTCCGACTGGCGGATGCGCCCACCACGTTGTTGGGGGCCAGGCCGACGAGCAGGTCGAGCACGAGGTAGGCGTCGACCTGGCCGGCGGTGAGCTTGTTGGTGCCTTCGAGCGGCTCCCGGCTGATACGGAGGTCGGAAACGACCGGCCCGGCCTTCTGCGACAAGCCGGTCTGGTCGAGCCCCCACACATAGCGACCGTCGAGCATGGCGGCGGTGCCCAGTACCTGGGAGACCGTTACGACGCCGGTCCCACCGATGCCCGGCATGCGGACGGTGAAGTCATCAGCCGGCACGATCGGCTGCGGCTCGGGAAGCTCGCTGGCGTCGAGCACCGGACGGCGACGTCCACCGCCCTCCCGGCGGGCCCTGGCCGGATCGCCCGCCAGCCGCGACAGCCGGCGCTTCTTCTTGGGAACGACTGTGAGGAAGGACGGGCAGTCCCCGGCGATGCACGAGTAGTCCAGGTTGCACGACGACTGATGGATGCGGGTCTTGCGGCCGAACTCGGTGTCGAGCGGCTGCACCGACAAACAGTTGGACTTGACCCCGCAGTCGCCGCAGCCCTCGCACACCCGCTCGTTGATCACGACGCGCTGGGCCGGCTCCGCAGCTCGGCCCCGCTTGCGGTCGCGGCGCTTCTCGGCTGCGCACTGCTGGTCGTGGATGAGCACCGTGACGCCGGGGATCTTGCGCAGCTCTTCCTGCGCGTCGATGATCCGGTCCCGCGGCCACACCTCGGCGCCGGAATGCAGGCGGACGCCCTTGTACTTGTCGGTGTCGTCGCTGGTGATGATGATCTTGGCCACGCCTTCGAGCAGCAGTGCGGCGGCCACGTCGGGCACCGGCATGGCGCCGGCGGCGTCCTGACCGCCGGTCATGGCCACGGCGGAGTTGTACAGGAGCTTGTAGGTGACGTGGCTGCCGGCGGCGACCGCGGCCCGCACCGCCAGTGATCCCGAGTGGAAGAAGGTGCCGTCCCCGAGGTTCTGGGTGAAGTGCTCGGTTCCGACGAATGGCTCGATGCCGATCCACTGGGTGCCCTCACCGCCCATCTGGGTGGTGCCGATGATCCGGCCCACACGGTCCGGGTCCATGAACATGACCATGCCGTGACAGCCGATGCCGGCGCCCACGACCGACCCGTCCGGCACCTTGGTGCCGGTGTTGTGCGGGCAGCCCGAGCAGAAGAACGGGGTGCGGTTGGGCAGCAGTTCGATGGCCTTGCGGAAGGGGGCTGGCGGCGGCGCGGGCGGGCGCAGCTGGTTGGCGTCGAGCCGCTGAGCGAGGCGGCTGGTCAAGGGCGCTACCAGGCCATCGGCGTCGAGGGCGCCGTGCATGGCGATCAGCGGAGAGCCGGCCCCGTCGCTCTTGCCCACCACCCGAGGCGCGTCGGGCGTGCCGTAGAGCACGTCCTTGACCGCGGTTTCGAGGAACGGGCGCTTCTCCTCCACGACGACGATCTCGGCGAGGCCCTTGGCGAAGCGACGAATGATTCCGGGATCGAGCGGTGAGACCATGCCGATACGCAGCAACCGGACGCCGACGTTCCGGAGGGCGGCGTGGTCGAGGCCCATCTTCTCGAGGGCCTCCACCATCTCGTAGTACGTGCGGCCGGACGAGATGATCCCGAGCCAGGCGTCGGGAGGGTCGACGGTGATCTCGTTCAGCCCGCGGTTCTCGCCCGCATACAACCGGGCCAGCACGGTGCGTGCCTCGTAGATCTCGCGCTCGATCTCGTTGGAGAACGGCGTGACGAGATTTCCCATGACGTGGGTCTCGTAGGGGCGGCCCTGGTAGTTGACCGTCGGGATGACCGGCGCGATGCGGTCCGGGTGCACCTCGGCGGAGCCGGCGCCGTCTGCCACGGCGGTCACGATCTTGAACCCGGTCCACAGTCCACATGCCCGCGAGAGCGCCACGCCGTGGCGACCGAGATCCAGGATCTCCTGCATGTTCCCGGGGAACAGGATCGGCATGTGCAGGTCGGCCAGCGTGTGCTCGGACCCCGACGGCAGGGTCGATGACTTGCAGGCCGGGTCGTCGCCCACCAGCGCCAGCACGCCGCCGAAGCGGGAGGTTCCTGCGTAGTTGCCGTGCCGGATGGCGTCGCCGGCCCGGTCGAGACCCGGAGCCTTGCCGTACCAGACGCCCAGCACCCCGTCGTAGCGAGCATCGGGGAACGTGGAGGCCAGCTGGCTACCCATCACGCCGGTGGCGCCGAGCTCCTCGTTGAGACCCGGACGATGGACGACGTCGAGCTGCTCGAGCAGGGCCTTGCGAGCGATCAGCTCGCGGTCGAAGCCACCGAGGGGCGAGCCCTGGTATCCGGAGACGAAGCCGGCAGTGCGCAGCCCGCTGCGCCGATCGACCCGCAGCTGCTCGAGGATGACCCGCACCAGCGCCTGGATGCCGGTGAAGAAGAACTCCCCCTGATCGGCCGTGTACTTGGCCTCGAGATCCAGCATGTCGGGCCGGCTTGCCGGCATGACGTCCGTCATCGAACCTCCCTCGTAGCTGGCGTGGATAGTGCTGGCGTGGATAGTGCTGGCGTGGAGCCGACGGCTCGTGCTGAGCTTGGCGGAAGGGTAGCTGTCGCGATGGGCTCGGCTGTCGCTGCGTGCCGTCGAAGGCGCGCCCGGGCCGCGAGGGCAGAGGCGGGCACGGCTTCAGCCCACTGGGCTCACAGCCAGAAGCTGATCGCCACCACGACCCCCAGCGTCACGACCACGGCGCGCAGCGTGGCCGGGGGCACTCGGCGGGCAACGCGACCGCCGAGGTTGCCTCCGACAAGTGCAGCCGGGGCCATGACCAGGGCCAATCCCCACACGACCTTCCCGGAGGTGGCGAAGAACAATGCGGCGACGACATTGGTGACGAAGGTGATCGCTTGCTTGAGGGCGTTCGTCCGCACCATGCGATCGGGCAGAAGGACACCCAGCGCGGCAACAGTCACGATGCCCATTCCGGCCCCGAAATAGCCGCCGTAGACGCAGGTCAGAAACATCATCACCTGCACCGCAACGCCGGGTGTGCGGTCCTCGGTGGCGTCGGGACGGACGGGAAGTCGACGCTTGATCGGCTCCTGCAGGGCGAGCAGGGCGCAGGCGCCGAGGATGAGGAACGGCACCAGGTTGCGGAAGAGCTTCTCGGGGCTGATCACCAGCAGGATCGACCCGGAAAGGCCGCCGGCGGCGGCCAGCACCGCGAGCACGCGCAGCCGCCGCTGCTGGCCGTCCAGGTCGTAGCGCTGGGCCCACGTGCCGCCGAAGTACCCGGGGCACAGCGCCACCGCGTTGGTCATGTTGGCCGGCACCGCGTCGACCCCGATGGCGACCAGCGCCGGGAACGTGATGAGCGTGCCGCCACCGGCGACGGCGTTGGTGAAGCCCGCGGCCAGCGCAGCTGTTGCCGCAAAGCCGTAGTCGAGGACCGAAAGCTCCATTCCGGCCGGCGATGCTACGGCAGGGCGGGGTGCCGACCTGCACCCCGCCGAGCCCCATGGGTCACACCCAGCGCATTCCCTTCACGAGCGGCCGACGTATGGCGGCAGCTCCGGGCGGTGGCTGCCACCATCGCCGTTGTTTGCGCAGGACCGGGGACACCTGCCGATAGCGGGCGAGGTCGGCTTCGCGCTCGGCGCGCTTGGCCTCGGCCAGGGCGCGGGCCACGGTGGGATGGAATGCGTGCATGACGACCTCCTGGAACGCTGACAGAGTGATCCGGCTGGTGCCGGCGGAGTCAGTGTTGTCAGCGCCAGGGGTGGTGTCATGCGAGTTTCCGAAGGCTCAGCCGGCTCGATCGGGGCCCGCCCGCTCGACC
>JAXDQG010000553.1:0-3328 GCA_034667945.1 Acidimicrobiia bacterium
GGTTGACCAAGGTCGTCCAGACCACGCCGGCCGCAGTGGAGGCCGCGAAGCGCTCGGCCACCCAGGCCTCCTGGTCGGCCCCCAGCATGGTGGCGTCCTCGGCGTCACGGCCTTGGCAGAGATCGGCCAGTCCGCCACCACACGGCTGGGGCGTGCGGTGTTGGCGTCCGTCGAGGATCAGTAAGGTCGCCAGCTTCCCCCAACGCACCTCGCGATGCACTGCGAGGTCGGGTCCTCGCGGCGCCGGCAGTCGCACCGGCATGTGCTCCCACCAGGCTCGATAGGCGGCAGCCCGACGGCTCTGAAAGTCGTCGCCGCCCCGCCCCGCCGAGTCGACCGCGGCCGCGTAGTTGTCGACCACCTCATGGTCGTCCCAGGTGACGACCCACGGGCAGGCGGCGTGGGCGCCTTGCAGGGCGGGATCGCTGCGATACAGGGCGTAGCGATTGCGGTACTCGTCGAGGGTGACCGCGGCCGGGCCGTCGTGCCGACGAGGTCCTTCGCCGCCGGCGCCACCTTCGTAGATGTAGTCGCCGCACCACACGACCAGGTCGGGCTGGTCGGCGACCAGATACGGATAGGCGGTGTAGTACCCCGACTGCCAGTTCTGACAGGACCCGACCGCCAGGGTGAGCGCTGGCGCGTCGGCGTTTGCGGCCGGCGCGGTGCGCGTGCGGCCAACCGCACTGGTCCAGGGCCCGATGCGGAAGCGATAACGGAACCACCGCTCAGCTGGGAGACCGGGGACGTCGACGTGAACGGAGTGGGCTGCACCGGGCTCGGCCACGGCGATGCCGGTGGCGACGAGCTGCTGGAAGTCCCCCCGATCGTCGGTCATCTCCCACAGAAGCGGAACGGGCTGGTCGGGCATGCCCCCGACGGCGTCGAAGTCGGCGTCGGGCGCCAGCCTGGTCCACAGCACCACCCGATCGACGAGCGGGTCGCCCGATGCCACCCCGAGGCGGAACGGGTCGCGCCCCAGCCCGGGATCGGGCGGAACGTCGTGCGGGCTCACGGCGGGACTGCCCGACTCGCCCGTCGACAGGGGCGGACCCTTGGCGATCCCGGTCGCTGCCGTCGACGTGGCAGCGGAGGATGCCGTCTGGGGCGGGGAGGTCGTCCGGGAGGCACGACGACAGCCGGCGAGCAGGGCGGCGCACGACAGCAGAAACCGGCGACGCGACAGGGACATGGCGGCGCCTGCGTCAGGCCGACGACTGGGCGATGAGCTCCGCCAGCAGCTCGAGCAGGGGAGGCAGGGGGACGGGCGGCGCAGCGTCGATGGATTCGATGGTGACGAAAACCTCGGTACCCAGTGCTCGCCCTTGCAGACTGAAGGTCAGATAAGCGCCCGCACCGTTCCCTCCGCCGGGCTCCGGCGGCACGAGGATCTGCAGCAGGCCCGACGCTAAATCGATGTAGGTCACGTCACCGAGGAGCTCCGCGGCCTCGGCGAGCAGCGCGAACGTCTCGTCGGCGGGCGCCTCGACCAACAACGAGCCGTCGACGTCGAGCTGCACCGCGGTCTCCGGCTCGGCATCCCCACGGCTTTGGCGCCGAGGGCTGCTCGCCGCGGCCCCGCCGGCCGTCGAAGCTGCGGCGCCCGCAGGGACGGCAGTCGACTGCCAACCAGCGGCCACGGCATCGAGCAATGCGGTGTAGGCGTCGTTGAGATGGGTCATCCGCTCGTTGGCATCCGCGGGTGCGCCGGGCAGGTCGGGGTGGAGGTTGCGGGCTGCGGCCCGATAGGCCCCCTTCACCGCGGCCGCGTCCGCACCGCTCGTCAGCCCGAGCACCGCCAATGCCTCGTCAGTGGTCACCGACGCGTCCGCCCCGGAACTCGCCGATGGCCAACTGGTGAGCCACGACCCCCAGCTCGCGCCGCCAGAGGTACAGCGCCAGCGCGGGCGGCTCGAGGTTCCACGCCGCCACACCGCCGGGACGGACGTCGAGCACCACCGCGTGGGCCACGCCGGGCACGGTGGCGGCCACGGTGCCCGCCCAGCGGCGGCTGATCGACCGGTGAAGATGTCCGGCAACGACCCGCTCCACCTGTGGGTGTCGCCGAACCAGCACGGCGAGGTCGTCCGCGGGGCCGGCATCCAGCGCCATCCGGTCCATGTGCTCGATGCCGGTGGCGAAGGGCGGATGGTGCAACGCGATCACCGCGGGCACGTTCGGCGACTGTTGGAGCACCGCGTCGAGCCATTGGAGCTGCCGCCGGGACAGCCTGCCTCCCGGGGCACCGGGAATGGTGCTGTCCAGCGCTATCAACCGAACCGGGCCGTCGACCACGTAGTCGATGGTGGGGCCGTCGCCGAGGTAGCGGTGCGCTGGGAAGGCGGTCCGCAGGGCAGCGCGGTCGTCGTGGTTGCCGGGCATGAGGTAGAGCGGTGCGCGCAGCGGCGCGACCAGCTCGGCCAACCGTCCGTACTGGGCGGGGCGCCCGTCGTTCACCAGGTCGCCCGAGGCCAGGACCAGCTCGGGTTGCGGATCGAGACGGTTGAACGTATCGACGGCATCCCGCAGGTAGGCAGCGGTATCGATCACGTCGGCGAGGTTCTGACCGGGATCGACGATGTGGCAGTCCGAGATGTGTCCGCACAGCCAAGACCCACCGACCATGCCCGTACGCTACCGGCGGCCTTTGGCGGACACCGGCCAGGCGGGCGAACCTGGCCGGGGGTTCGGCCGGCCCGATACCGTGCCCGCCGTGGCGCTCTCGGTGGGGTTCTTCGGCGCGGGCCTGATCGCCAACTATCACGCCCGGTCATTGCAACTGGGCGGAGCCCAGGCTCGAGTGGCTGTGGTGTTCGATCCGCTTCGCGCCCGGGCCGAGAGGTTCGCCGAGCGCTTCGGCGCGGGCGTGGCCGACGACGAAGAAGCGGTGCTGGACGGTTGCCAGGCGGTCTACGTCTGCACTTGGACCTCGGAGCATCGGCGGCTCGTCGAGGCCGCTTGCGCCCGGGCCTTGCCCGTCTTCTGCGAGAAACCGCTGGCCACCGACCTGGCAGGGGCGCAGGCGATGGCCGACGCAGTCAGACAGGCCGGGGTGGTCAACCAGGTTGGACTCGTCCTGCGATCGGCGCCCGGCTTCGTGCTGCTGCGGCATCTCGTAGCCGATGCGTCGAGCGGTCGTCTGCTGTCGGTCATCTTTCGGGACGACCAGGAGATTCCGCTCGGCGGCTACTACGGCTCGGACTGGCGGATCGACCGGGCGAGGGCGGGAGCGGGCACCCTGCTCGAGCACTCCATCCACGACGTGGACATCGTCGAGTGGCTCGTCGGGCCGATCGTCCGCCTCAGCGCCACCGCGGCCAACGCCCAC
>JAXDQG010000554.1:0-4739 GCA_034667945.1 Acidimicrobiia bacterium
CTCCGGAGGTCCGTTGGTCGATGGACGGGGCGCGGTGATCGCCATCGACACGGCCAAGCTGTCGGGCAACGGCTCGAGTCCCTCGAGCGGAGGTGAGCCGGGTTACGAGAACATCGGTTTCGCCATCCCGATCGAGAACGCCATGAAGATCGTCGATCAGCTGCGCTCGGGTGGGGGTAGCTCAACGGCGACCGAGCCCGGCTACCTCGGTATCTCCGTCTCGGATACCGCCGACGGCAGCCTGGGTGCCCTCGTGCAGGGGGTGGCCTCGGGCAGCCCGGCCGCCCAGGCGGGCCTGCAGGCCGGTGACGTGATCGTCGCCATCGACCAGACCCAGATCGCCGGCCAAGCCGACCTCAGTGGGGTGATCGCCCGGTCACGTCCCGGTAGCACGGTGACCGTCACCGTCAATCGGGGTGGCAGCCAGGCGCAGATCAAGGTGACGCTGGGAACTCGCACGTCGTGATGACGCCCCGCCGGCGCTCACGTGCCGACGGGGGACCGGGGGCTGCGACGCTCCTGCCAGGACCAGGACACATACACCACAGCCGCCAGGACCAGCACGCCGGCCCACGGCCAACTGAGTGCCGGATAGAGCACGTTCGGCAACTGGAAGCTGGCCGCTCCCCGCTTGACGACCTGCTCGTTCCAGCCGTCGGCGGCGGAGATGGCCACGCCGTACACCAACAGGCCTGCCAGGTAGGCGCGTGCCGGTCGACGCAGCGGGCGGTACAGGGACACGAGCAACGCGGTTGCAGCCAACTGCAGTCCGAACAGCCCCTCATGCAGGCCTCGATGCACCGATGCCAGGGCGGGTTCGCCCGGTGTGGGCTGGGCAGCGCGGATCAGGCGGCCGACGATCGGCAGGTCGTTGCCGTAGAAGCCGATGGCGGCCACGATCCAGGGCACCGCCCACGCAGCCAGGACCCCCAAGGCCAGCACCCGTACAGTGCCCGGGCGTGCCACGGAGACCATCCCGGGGGAGGGATCTCGGCGTCCACGAGGTGCTGGCCGGCCGGAAGGCCCCTGCCACGTCACGATCACGGCCAGTACCGCTCCGACGGCCGCCGGCAGGTTGATCCAACGGGCGGTCAGGTGATCGTCACTGCTCACACCCGGCCAGAAGGCCACCAGGCACAGCGCCCCGGCGAGGACGGCCCATCGACTCCGGCCCACGGCCAGCAGCATGCCCACCGCGGCGATCGCCACCGGGAAGTTGAGGTAGGTGATCGACCGGCTGACGGCCCCAGATGGTCCGCTGTCGTCGAACTGATAGGTCCCACCGGCAGGTAGTCGCCAGTAGGTGGCGATCGTGGCCACCAGCACCACGCCAAAGATGATCCACACGACCCGGACCGGCAGCGATCTCACTTGGCCAGTCCCACCACGAGGTTGATGGTCATCGCCACGATGACCGTGCCGAAGAGGTACGACATCAGGGCGTGCTTCATGAGCGTCCGACGGATGGCCGCAGCCCGGATGGCGGTATCCGAAACCTGGTAGGTCATTCCAACGGTGAACGCCAGGTAGGCGAAATCGGCGTAGCTCGGGTCGTCGTCGCCGTTGAAGTCGATCGCCTTTGCCGGGGACCTCTCGGGATCCGCGCTGGCGGCCGGCGAGCCCCGTCGCACGGCCTCGGTCCGCGCGGAGCGCTCCCGGGCGGTCCAGAACAGGTGCGCGTAGCGGAGGGTGTAAACGGTCTGAACCGCCGTCCAGGCGAGCACCACACAGAACACCGCCAGGCCGATCAGCGCGGCCTCGGCCCGCCCGTGCCACTCAGACGCCTTCACCAGCACGAACCCCACGCCCACCAGGCTCGCCATACTCGCCAGGATCAGCACGAGATCGGCCGCGGCCCGGGAGTCGTCCTCCCTCGTGGCGATGGCCCGCGTGCGGATGGCGTCGGCCGGCCAGATGATGGCCCACACCCATGCGAGGAAGACGATGGCCGTAGCCGACCACAGGATCAGTGTGGTGACCTCCCACGGCGCCACGATCGCGGTCGGCCCCGCTACGCACATGCCGGCCACGAGTGACAGCAGCACCCTCGTGCGGGCGGCCACCATGCGGAGTTCATGCCGCCGCTCGGTCCGATCGGCGTGGTCTGCCTGGTCCACCATTGACATGCTCCTTCGGGGCAGCCTACGGGCGGTGTTCGAGGTTGTTCTGGTGGTGGCTCGGCCGGGGTGCGGCTCGGGCCGGGTGCCCCTGGGCCCGGGTGCAGCTCAGCCGGGCGGGGTCAGCGCATCGGCGTGGTCGAGGTGCACGAGCTGCATGCCGTCCAACCCGCAGGCAACGGCCACGACGGCGAGGACCAGGTCGCTGACCAGCCGGTCCTCGCCACTCCGGTCGCGCATGCCTTTGGTGAGGACCAGCGACCACACCGCGCTGCCTGCGTCGGTGCAGGCGGCCACGTGGGCCCGGTGCTCGCCCCGCTTCGGTCGATCGGTGGCCAGGGCCGCGGTGCAGGCGACGCCGGCCATGGGCCTGTCCGCCGCAGGCATCAGCCGAAGGGCGCGGCGGCGGCAAGCCTCGGCCATGGCGATGGCGGTCGAGGGGCTGACGGCCTGAAGCGGCTCCCGGCCGAGCAGGTCGACCAGCGCCGATTCGGCGTAGGGGACGGCGGCTTCCACCACGGTGCGGGAGGCGCCCGGCACGGCCAGCAGGTCGGACACTGCGGCAACACCCCCGCCGGTCACTGCTAGCGACACCAGGGTGGGAGTGTCATGGATGCGTCGGATCAGCTCGACCCGGTGGCCCTCCTCCGTCATGGCCGGGCACGGTACCTCCACTGCTGGCAGGGTGACCCCCACAGGCTCCGCGAACCAGGAACACTGTCCGAGACCTCGAGGCGAGGTCGTGCGCTCGGCATGCAGCGAAGGAGGTTCGGCAATTGGCGGCAGTGGTCCGCAGGTGGCGTTGGGCCGTCGTGGTCGTCGGCGTGCTCATGCTGTCCTCGTTGCCTGCGGTGGTCCGACACTGGCCGCTCGGCGTCGCGTCGATCGCACCAGACGAATTGGCCCGTCGTATCCGCGCCTCAGCTGCACAGCCGTTCTCCGGCAACGTCGCCACGGTGGGCCGCCTCGGCTTGCCGGACATCCCGCGTCTCGACAACGAAGTGTCGCTGCTCGGCGAGACGTCTCGCCTGCGCACCTGGTACGCCGGTCCGACGTCGTGGCGGGTGGACATGTTGAGCCTCACGGGCGAGCACGACATGTACGCCAGCGGCAACTCCATCGTGACGTGGGACTCGGCGGATCGACGGGCCGAGCGGACGGTCGACTCGGGTCAGCTGCACCTTCCCCGACCGGCCGACATGCTCCCGCCTCAACTGGGCCGGATGTTGGTGGGAGCGGCGACGCCGCAAGAGCTGCGACCGCTCGAGCCGGTGCGCGTGGCCGGTCGGGCGGTCCCCGGGCTGCGCATCGTCCCCGTAGCCGAGGTCTCGACCATCGACCATGTCGACGTGTGGGCCGAGGCCGGGAGCGGCTTACCCCTTCGGGTCGCCGTAACCGCTCGGGGTGGGACGTTTCCACTGGTGGAATCTCAGTTCCTCGACGTTTCGCTGGCCCGGCCGGATCCCTCGTCGGTGACGTTCAGCCCGGCGGCCGGCGTGTCCATCCAACGCCCGAGGCGGTCCGACCCGTTGCAGCAGGCGTTGCGACGCGCGCCCGTACCGCTGCCGGACCAGATCGCCGGGCTTCCCCGCCTGACCCCGCCGGGCGCCGGAGTGGCGGTCTATGGACGCGGCTTCGTGGTCGTCGTGGCCGCTGCCGTACCGCCCGACCTGCTGAACAGTGTGCTGCCCCGACTGGTCGAGACGTCCAAGCGGCCTTGGGGAGCCGAGGTCAAGCTGATCCAGACGCCGATGGTCAACCTGATGGCCGGGACACTGGCCGATGTGGGGTATCTGTTGGCCGGCCCGGTGACCGTGGCCGAACTCGATCGCATCGTGTCCAGTGTGGCGGCTGGTGCCGGGGCGTTCGCGTGAGCGCCCTCGCCAGCTCGCTCGGCACGTCCGTCGTTCGCACCGAGGGGTTGACGAAGCACTACGGTCGCCTGACCGCGGTGGACGGTGTCGACCTCGATGTGCAGGAGGGCGACGTCTTCGGCTTCCTCGGTCCGAACGGTTCCGGCAAATCGACGACGATCCGGATGCTGCTGGGCTTGGTGTCGCCGAGCGCGGGCAGGATCGAAGTGCTCGGCCGGTCCATGCCCCGACACAGCCGCCAGGTACTGGCGCAAGTGGGCTCGCTGGTGGAAGGACCCGGGTTCTACCCGTCGGTGTCGGGCCGCCGGAACCTCTCGCTGTTCGACGCGGCGGGGCCGGGCGGCCGTCGACGAGACCGTCGGCGGCGCATCGAGGAGGCGTTGGAGCGGGTCGGACTGGGCGGCGTCGACCGCCGGCCGGTCAGGGCCTACTCCATGGGTATGCGTCAGCGCCTCGGCATCGCCGCCGCCCTCATCCGCGGCCCGCGGCTGCTGGTCCTCGACGAGCCGACCAACGGGCTCGATCCGCAGGGCATCCGGGAGATGCGGGAACTGTTCGAGCAGCTGGCGGCCAGCGGCACGACGGTCTTCCTGTCGAGCCACCTGCTGGCCGAGGTCGAGCAGATGTGCACCCGGGCGGCCATGATGTCGAGCGGTCGTCTGGTGGCGCAGGACACGATGGCGAGACTCTTGGCGCCGACCGGCCGCATCGTGGTCGACACGCCCGATCCGGAGGCGGCCCGGCTGCT
>JAXDQG010000555.1:0-5437 GCA_034667945.1 Acidimicrobiia bacterium
CTGGGACTGCCCGCCACGCTGGCCGCCCTGGCGTCTTCGGCCGCATCGGTGCAGGAGTTGCTGTCCCCCGAGCTGTTCCGGGCGGTGGACGACGCCGCTCTGGCCGGAGCATCGCTCGGCGCCTCACTCGGTCCGGACCGGACGCGCTTCGGCTGGACCGGCGGGCTGGCCGGCTCGGTCGGCCCCGATCTGCGCCAGGCGCTCGAACGTCTCCTCGGCGACCTGGCGGCGGTGGCCGGCCTGGCCCAGGAGACGATGGTGCGCGGACCGGGCTGGTATCTCCTCGACGCGGGTCGCCGGGTCGAGCGGGCCTTCGCCCTGGTGGACGTGCTGGGCAGCACGTTGGTGGGCCGACCCGCCCACCATCTGCCAGCCGGTCTGCTCGAAGCGCTGCTCGGACAGGCGGCCAGCCTGATCGCCTATCGCCGGCGCTACCGGTCCGACCCGGAGCTGGCCGCCGTGACCGGCCTGCTGGTGGTCGATGGCACCAACCCCCGCTCGCTGCGATTCCAACTCGATGCCCTGGTCCACGACATCGGTCACCTGCCGGAGGGAATACATGCCTTCACACAGCAGGCTCTGGTCGGCGAGGCCGCCGAGCTGGCCAGTCGGGTGGCAGCTGCCGACCCGGTCACCGTTGCCCGAGCCGGCCCCGATGGTCATGCCGACCAGCTCGCGGGTCTGATCGACCGCACCCGGGCGGGATTGTCGCGGCTGGCGACCGGAATCAACCTGCAGTACATCGCCCACGTGCCGGGCGCGCAGCTGCCGACCGGAACGCTGCCCGACGTGCCGCAGGAGGCCGCCTCGTGAGCAGCACGCGCTTCGCGGTCAATCACCGCACGTTCTACCGCTACACCCGGGACATGACCGTGGCCTACAACCGGGCCCATCTCCTGCCCCGTACGACCAACCACCAGCACGTCCTGCACCATCTGCTGGTCATCGATCCGCCGCCGGACGATCGTTGGGACACCACGGACACCGACGGCAACCTGGTCACGTACTTCTCGCTGGAGCGCCCTCATCAGCATCTCGAGGTGTCGGCAAGCTCGGAGATCGAGCTGGGAGACAGACGGGCGATACCGGCCGGGGCGCTCGAGCCGTGGGAAGCCGTCGTCGGGGCGATCGACGCGAGCGCTGGTGCCGACCTGGCGTTTCGCTTCGATTCGCCCCTCGTGCGCAGATCTGCCGAGCTGGCCGCCTACGCGGCGGAATCATTCGAGCCCGGTCGACCCTTGCTCGAGGCCATCACCGACCTGACCAGCCGGATCTTCACCGAATTGACCTACCTGCCCGGCTCCACGACGGTGTCCACCCCCGCAGAGGAGGTCCTCCATCGGCGCCAAGGCGTCTGTCAGGACTTCGCCCATCTGGCCGGGGGTTGCCTCCGTTCGCTGGGCCTGGCAGCCCGGTACGTGTCCGGCTACCTCGAGACCTCGCCCCCCGATGGCGAGCCGGCGCTGGTCGGCGCGGCGGCGTCGCACGCCTGGTGCTCCGTTCGGCTCGCGGATGGGTCCTGGCTCGACTTCGACCCCACCAACGACCTCGTCCAACCGGCCCAGCACCTCACCGTCGCCTGGGGGCGCGACTACGGGGACGTAGCGCCGGTGAGTGGCGTGGTGTTCGGCAACGGTGGCAGCTCGACCCTCGAGGTCGCCGTCGACGTCGTCCGCTTGAGCTGAGCTGCGCTGAGCTGCGCTGAGCTGAGCTGGCCGAGCAGCACGGCGGCACCAGCACGGCGGCGAATCGAGCAACACGCATGCCAGGATGGGCACCATGGCCCAGTCTCCGATGAGCTACGAGCAGATCACCTACGAGACCCGTGACGACGTGGCCCTGATCACGCTCAACCGGCCGGACCGGTTGAATGCGTGGACCCGCCAGATGTCGATCGAGCTGTGTGATGCGGTCGGCAACGCGAATGGCGACTCGGCCCTCGGCGCCATCGTCTTCACCGGGGCCGGGCGTGGCTTCTGCGCCGGGGCCGACATCGAGCGCCAGTTCAAGTCGCAGCTCGACAAGGCCGCGGGCGGGCAGGCCCCCGAGACCGAGTCGGCTGCCCCGAAGGAGCGCAGCCAGCACAATCCCACCGACTGGGTGAAGTTGTGCCGGTCGTCGAAGCCCATGGTGGCCGCCATCAACGGCCCAGCTGTGGGGATCGGTCTCACGCTGGTGCTGCCAATGGACCGGATCATCGCATCCGAGGGGGCCAAGCTGTCCTGCCGCTTCGTGAAGATGGGCATCACTCCCGAGCTGGCCAGCTCGCACTTCCTGGTGCAGCGCTGCGGTTGGGGCTCGGCGTCCGACCTGGCGCTGTCGGGCCGGATGATCAGCGCGGCCGAGGCGCTCGAAGCGGGGTTGATCGACGAGGTGGTGCCGGCCGATCGACTGGTGGACGCGGCCATCGAGAAAGCGCGCGAGTACGGCTCCAATCCGGAGCCGCAGTTGCTGATGATCAAGGACCTGCTCACCCGCAATGCCTGCGAGACCGACATCGACGAGGTCCAGCGGCGTGAGGGCGCCGCCCTGGCCGAGGCCTACAAGACGCCCCACTTCGCCGAAGCGGTCGACGCCTTCTTGAACAAGCGACCGCCGAAGTTCCGCTGATGCTGGCAGCCATCGCCCACGACGGTCGGCTCGAGCTGCGCGAGGTGGCTGAGCCGACGCCCGGACCTGGTGAGATCTTGGTTCGGGTGCATGCAGCCGGGCTGAACCGGGCTGACCGGGCAGTCATGCTGGGCCGCTACGTGGTGGGCACGTCGGTGCGGGCGCCCGGCTCCGGGCCGGGCAGCGGGCCGAGTCGCCCGGTGCCGATGGGCGGGGAGGTCGCCGGCGAGGTGATCGAGCTCGGGGCCGGTGTGTCGTCGTTCCGCACCGGTGATCGGGTCATGGGCATGTGCCGGGGCGCTTTTGCGGAGCTGGCCCGCATGGAGGCTGGACGGGCGATGGCCGTTCCCGACCACCTGTCGTGGGCGGAGGCAGGGGCCGTGCCGACCACGTTCGTCACGGCGCACGATGCGTTGGTGTCGGCAGGGCGGCTGGATCCCGGCGGGTCGGTACTGGTCAACGCGGCCTCGTCGGGCGTGGGCGTAGCTGCGCTGCAGCTGGCTCGTGCGCTGGGTGCTGGGATTGTGATCGCCTGCTCGACCCGAACCGCGAAGCTCGAGGCTTTGAGGGCGGCTGGGGTTGGGTTCGACGTTGGTGTCGTGGCCGGCTCGGCCGATTTGTCGGAGCGTTGCCTCGAGGCCACCGGTGGGCATGGGGTCGACGTGGTGATCGACAGTGTCGGCGGCCCGGCGTGGGGGGAGAGCTTGGCGAGCGCTGCGCTGGGCGGACGCGTCGTCTCGGTGGGCCGCCTCGGGGGGCTGACGGCCGAGGTCAATTTCGACGAGGTCGCCCGCAAGCGGGTTTCACTGGTGGGCGTGACGTTCCGCACGCGGTCGGCAGAGCAAGCGGTGGCGGTAATCCAGCGAGCGGCTTCAGACCTGCTGCCGGCCTTGGCCGATGGACGGGTGAAGGTGCTGGTCGACCGGACGTTCCCGCTACAGGAAGTGGCGGCCGCCGAGGACTACCTGCACACCGACCAGCACATCGGCAAGGTCGTGTTGCTGCTTCAATGAGAGCCCGCGAGCGGATCAGCGCCGCCCAGGCCCGCAGGATCGTGCTGGGTGCGCAGGGTCTGATCGACGCCCGGAGGCGTGGTGGTCCGGTCGACCGGCGTCACGTGCGACGGACGTTCGCCCAGGTTGGAGCGGTGCAACTGGACTCGGTGAACGTCGTGGCCCGAGCGCACGAGCTCTCCCTGCACGCGCGGCTCGGCTCGTACGACCGTGGTGTGCCGTGGCGCATGCAGGCGGGTGCTGAGCTGTTCGAGTACTGGGGCCACGAAGCGTCATTGCTGCCGGTGGAGCTGCAGCCGTTGCTGCGATGGCGGATGGCTCGGGCCGAACAGGGGCAGGGTGTGTGGGGCGGTCTGGCCCGCCTGAATCGGGACCAGCCCGACTTCGTGGAGGCCGTGTACGCGGAGGTGCTCGCGAGGGCGCCTCTGACGGCAGGGCAGCTGAAGGACCCCGGTGGACGGACAGGAGCCTGGTGGGGGTGGAACAAGGGCAAGCAGGCGCTCGAGTTCCTGTTCTGGTCGGGTCGGCTGGGGGCGCGGCGGCGCTTTCCCTCCTTCGAGCGCTTGTACGACGTGCCGGAGCGGATCCTGCCGGCGGCCGTCCTGGCGCGACCGACCCCTGAGCCGGCGGACGCTCAGCGCGAGCTCTTGATGGTGGCGGCGGGTGCGCTCGGTGTCGGTACTGCTGGAGACCTGGCCGACTACTTCCGACTGCGCCCCGTCGAAGCGCGGCCGCTGGTGCGCGAGCTGGTTGAAGCGGGACGGCTGGTGCCGGTTCAGGTGGAGGGATGGGCACAGCCGGGGTTTCTCGATCCCGATGCCCGGTGGCCCCGGCGAGCCGGCGGGCAGGCCTTGTTGTCACCGTTCGACTCGCTGATCTGGTTCCGGGAGCGGGCTTCGCGGTTGTTCGACCTGCACTTCCGGATCGAGCTGTACACGCCTGCCCACCAGCGGGTGCACGGGTACTACGTGCTGCCATTCCTGCTGAGGGATCGCATCGTGGCTCGCGTGGATGTCAAGGCCGACCGGAAGGCCGGGGTGCTGCGGGTGCTGGCCAGTTGGGGGGAGCCGGGCATCGAGGTTGGCGAAGTGATTCCGGAGCTGGGGGCTGAGCTGGCGGCACTGGCGGAGTGGCTCGGGCTGGGCGATGTGGAAGTTGGGGCGCGCGGCGATTTGGCGGGGGCCCTTCGGGCAGCCGACGCGGCGGAGTTGTGAGGCTGGCGGGAGTCACCAATCGGGCAGAGCCACGTCGTCGTAGGGGTCGGCATCGTCATGGGCGCGGGGGTCGGCGGCCGCGTGTTGCGGGGCGCTGTAGACGCCGCGTTTGAGGCGGGTGCAACGATGCTGGTCAGCCTCGTGCCCGAGGGCGTCGGCCAAGGCCTTTGCCGGATAGCGGTGCGCGATGGCGTAGCCCGCTCGGTGGAGCTGGGCATGGAGGTGCCGAAGCGTGAGGGGACGGGCGGCTTGGCGGAGGAAGACCAGGCAGAGGGCCCGCAGCTCTCGACCGATGACGAGGGTGGGCTTGGCCGCAGTGGGCGGAAGTGGTTCGTGCGTGACCGCGCGGCGTCGCCGGCCGCACCAGGCGTTGTGAACAGCTCGAATCTCGCTGTGTATGTGTTTGACCTGCTGGAGGAGCTGTTGGCGGCGGGCGGCGAGGTCGAGGAGTTGCTGGTCGAGCGCGCGGATGGCTTGGCGGAGCTCGTCCTCTTGACGGAGGAGGCGTTGCAGGCGGGGGTTGGGGATTGTCTGCGGCTTGCTACGCAGCGGGACGAGGTCGCGGCCGTGGACATACGGCAGGCCAGGGATCTCGGAGCG